>NZ_JBQFYL010000019.1:0-65535 GCF_056541465.1 Ruegeria sp. AH12
GCTATGATAGATGCCCGAAGGTCTTCCTCTCAGCCATTGCACTCGCAGCTACCGTCTTGTTCCGGCTGTAAATCAATGAGTCTGGAGCCTAAGAACTTCACATCATTCAACCAGCCCGAAAATTAGACGTTCCGACTGAGCGGATCAATCAAACGCGTGCGAATAGCTTGAACATTCTGGCTAGATCGTGAAACTTCTCTCATGAGTGAATATTTTGATGAGATGTTCAACGGCGACGGATCGCTCAGGGGTCCGTATGAAGAAATCGGCCGTTGGTTCAACGCTGAAGACGCATCAAGATTGCGGGCCAAACAGCGCGAAGCCGAAGAAGTTTTCAGGCTGACAGGGATTACTTTTAACGTTTACGGCAAAGCCGAAGCCGAGGAACGGTTGATCCCGTTTGATATTGTGCCACGGGTCATTTCTGCGCGGGAATGGCAGCGGCTGGAGCGCGGCATCGAACAGCGGGTGCGGGCGATCAACGCATTTCTCCACGACATTTACCACCGTCAGGAAATTGTCCGGGCCGGGCGTGTACCGGCTGAGATGATTGCCGGGAACGAAGCGTTCCTGCCGCAGATGCTTGGCGTCTCACCACCCGGTCAGGTCTATACGCATATTGTTGGTGTCGATTTGGTGCGAACCGGTCCGGATGAGTTCTTCGTGCTAGAAGACAATGCCCGCACCCCGTCCGGGGTGAGCTACATGCTCGAGAACCGGGAAACGATGCTGAAGATGTTTCCCGAGCTCTTTAGCGCCACAAACGTTCGAAACGTTTCTGACTATCCACGCAGTCTCAGGCGGTCTTTGGCGGCCTGCGCTCCAACCTGCGCAGAGGGTGAACCCACTGTCGCTGTCCTGACACCCGGCATATATAACTCGGCCTATTACGAGCACGCGTTTCTCGCTGATCAGATGGCTGTCGAGTTGGTCGAAGGGCATGACCTGCGCGTTGTCGACGGGCGCGTCTGCATGCGCACTACGAAGGGTTACAAGCCTATCGACGTTCTCTATCGCAGGGTCGATGACGACTTCCTCGACCCACTGAACTTTAACCCCGATAGCGCCTTGGGCGTGCCGGGTATTCTGGACGTTTATCGCGCAGGCGGTATCACAATCGCCAACGCGCCCGGAACAGGCATTGCCGATGATAAGGCGATCTATTCCTACATGCCCGAGATCGTTGAGTTTTACACAGGCGAGAAGCCTCTGCTTCAAAATGTTCCCACCTGGCGTTGCAGCGATCCCCAGTCTCTGTCCTACGTGCTGGACAATCTGTCCGATTTGGTCGTGAAAGAAGTGCACGGGTCTGGCGGCTACGGAATGTTGATTGGTCCAACGGCCAGTAAGAAAGAGATCTCGGCATTCCGCGACAAGCTCAAATCGCGGCCCGCAAACTATATCGCCCAACCGACATTGTCGCTTTCGACGGTTCCGATTTTCGCACGTTCGGGGCTGGCGCCCAGACATGTCGATCTGCGCCCGTTCGTTTTGGTGTCTCCCGAGGGGATCAAGATAACGCCTGGCGGTTTGACTCGCGTGGCGCTTAAGAAAGGGTCGTTGGTCGTGAACTCAAGCCAGGGCGGCGGGACCAAAGACACCTGGGTTCTGGAGGACTGACCATGCTGGGAAAAACTGCCGGTGGGCTGTTCTGGATGGCTCGGTATCTGGAGCGTGCGGAAAACACGGCCAGACTGCTTGAAACAGGGCAAAGGATGGCTTTGACCCGCACCAAGAACTCGGCCGAGGAATGGGGCTCGGTTCTGAAAACAGCCGGTGTTCTGGATGGGTACCATGCGAAATACGAAGACATCTCAAAAGACAATGCTGTGGATTGGATGCTACGCGATGCGGATAACCCATCTTCGATCAAGTCGGTTATCAAACAGGCGCGGAATAATGCACGCCTGGTTCGAACTGCCCTGACACATGATGTCTGGAGCGCGGTAAACGCGACCTGGATGCAATTGGATGAGGCTATGAAACGGCGTGTGAATGAAAGGGATTTGCCTGCAACGCTGGAGCTTATTCGGCATCAGGCGGCCTTGGTCCGCGGGGCAATACTGGGGACCATGTTGCGCAACGACATGTTCGACTTCGTTCGCCTCGGAACGTTTGTTGAGCGGGCCGACAACACAGGGCGCATTCTGGACGTGAAGTATTACGTGCTTCTGCCCACCGCCTTCTCGGTCGGTTCATCACTGGATAACATCCAATGGGAAAGCATCTTGCGCTCGGTAGGCGCTGGCGGCGGGTACCGAATGACCCATGGCGACAAAACACGGCCGTCTGATATTGCGCAGTTTCTGATCCTGGATCAACGTATGCCACGAAGCCTTCATTTTTGTTGCAGGAAACTGCAAGAGAACCTGTCTTACCTCAAGAAGGACTACGGCTTTGCCGGACCTTCGTGTGAGGCATCAAATGCTCTCTACGAAAAATACCTAGATCAGAAGATCTCCGATATCTTTGAATTTGGTCTCCATGAGTACATTCAAGATTTTCTTAACGATCTCGTTGGCTTAAGCCGTCAGATCGAGATTGATTACCGGTTCTACGAGTAGACAATGAAGCTGCACATTCGACACGAGACACGATACGATTTTGACGCGCCAGTTCCCTTCGGCCTGCAACAACTGAGGAAGACACCAAAGTCATTCCGAAATCAGAACATTGAAAACTGGAACACCGAAATCACAGGCGGGCGCAAAGAACTGACATTTGAAGATTGCCACCGCAACACTGTGGAATTGATCAGTTTCGAAGCCAATACCCAAAGCATCTCGTTGATTTCCGAAGGCGTTGTCGAGGTGGAAGACACCCATGGCGTGCTGGGACGTCACGAAGGATCCACTCCATTGTGGCTGTTCGAAAGAAGCACCCCGCAGACGATGCCGGGCAAAGGCGTCGCCGATTTGATCAGAGCGTTGCCCGAAGGCGAACCGCTTGAACAAATGCATGCCCTGTCAGAAGGAATTCGAACTCGGGTCGCGTACGAGATTGGAAGCTCGCATCCGGGCTGGAGCGCCGAGGATGCCCTCGATGCTGGACGCGGCGTGTGTCAGGATCACACGCATATTTTTATTACCTGCGCGCGACAGATCGGTCTGCCAGCACGGTATGTATCAGGCTACCTTATGATGAACGAGACGGAACTGCAGGACGCGACCCACGCCTGGGCCGAAGTGCATCTGAACGGGCTGGGTTGGGTCGGGTTTGACGTTTCAAACGGAATATCTCCTGATGATCGTTACGTACGTGTCGCAACCGGTCTGGACTATGCACAAGCCGCACCGGTAATAGGGAACAGAATTGGGACAGCAGGCGAGCAATTGACAGTGCAATTGCAAGTCGCACAGCAGTAACGGAGAATTTGATGACCTATGCCGTGGGCATGCGGCTGAATCGCGGGCTGGTGTTCATGTCCGACACACGCACGAATGCAGGCGTCGACAACGTTTCCACCTTTAACAAGATGTTCAACTGGACGGTCGAAGGGGACCGGTCGATCACAATTCTGACGGCCGGAAACCTGGCGACCACTCAGGCCACCATAAGCCTGCTGGAAGAACGCACAAAAGCACCGGCAGATCGTTCACCGTCGATCCTGGAAGCACCGACAATGTTCCAGGTCGCGCAACTGGTGGCCGCCACGCTGAACGACGTTATCGAGGAGCACGCCCGATCCGGTCAGGAAGCCGACAGCGCCTTTCACGCGACACTCATCCTTGGAGGACAGATCAACGGCGGCCCGTCTCGCCTGTTTCTGATTTACCCTGAAGGTAACTTTATCGAGGCCGGAGAAGACACCCCGTTCTTCCAGATCGGAGAGACAAAGTATGGTCGCCCAATTCTGGTACGCGCCTATGATCCAGAAATGAGCTTTCCAGAAGCTGTTAAACTCTTGCTTGTAAGTTTCGACTCTACGATCAAGGCAAACCTATCTGTCGGGGCTCCGCTTGACCTGCTTCTCTACGATGAAGACAGCCTTGAAGATGGTACACGATCCAGGTTCGAACCAGACGATCACTACTTTCGCACAATTTCCGAGGGATGGGGTGACGCGCTGAAATCGGCCTTATCCAAATTGCCTGAATACGACTCGTAAGAAATCTGAACGATTGAATGTCTGATCCCAACAGCGGTTTAAGTTGCAATGCACCGAGCGCGCGATTGGCACCGGTAACAAGTGCACGCTTCATCCCAACCCCCTGCATGACGTCGTTTAAGTGCGCGTTAAATTTGGGGCGTCCAAGAGGTCACCAACGAGATCTGAAGCCAGCTTAGGCAAAGATCAGTTCTGATTGCTGGCAACGCGTTCCGCCGCAAGTGCAGGCAGGTTCTCGTTTCCCAGTTGTGCACGCAGATTCGCGCGCATGAATGTGATTTTCCAGCCAACTTCGGTTTTTACCAACTCATGCTGATAGTCACCGATAAAAACCCATGTATCCTCGCCATCATTTTCCAGAATGTGCGTGGCATAGATATTGGCCGTTGTTGTCGCAGTATCACCATCGATTGCCACAGATTCCGTGCCCATCAGGTGATGTGTACGATCATATCCCGGCAAGACCGTCTGCCACGCGCCTACAATCTCGGATGGCAACAACTTGGGCAGATCGGCGGAGGTGCCCGCCGATGCGTTGGCATAGGAGGTATAGTCGAGAACTGCACCTTCTGGATGAAATTGTGCTGCAACCTGATCCCAATCGCCCTGATCGGCATAGTAACCTACGTTGTTGATGGCATTCAGGACCTGCTGTTCGTCCGTCAGGTCTGCAAAAGCAGCCGAAGTAAGCGTCATAGCGGCGAATGCGGCAACGGTTGATTTGAACATGAGTCTCCTCCTGAGTTTAAGCTGCGGCCCGGCGTTTTGCCTCGGCGGCAAGGTCCGGGTTTCCCGACGCGTATTTGAAATTGAAGCGCATGGATGACAGCCGCCAGCTTTCCTGTTCGCGGATCAGATCAAACGCGTAGGTTCCAACGATGAACTGCAGATCGCCGCCCGGATGGTCGGCGATGAAATGCGTCGCCATACCATGACACTGAACCTCTGCCTGATGCCCATTCTGCTCAACGATCAGATTTCCGATCTGATGATGAACGTGATCGAAGAAAGGCAGCAGCCCTGCCCAGACCTCTGTCAGCGCTTCGGGTGCTACGTCCGATGCCGGTCCTCCACCAGAAGTCGAATAGTCGACATGAAATGGATCGGTCATCAGCTCTTGCACTGCGGTCCAATCACAACGGTCGACCGCAGCAAAGAACCGCGAAACGGTATTGGCAATATCCGTCATCATTGCTCTGCCCTTCATGCTTTGAAGAAATCTGCCACGGCATCGGCCGAAGCGTTGACCACATCAGCGCGGTCGTAGAAGTCGAACTGGGTGACGTCCTCGGCCAACCAAAGCTTCTCTAACGGTGCCTTTGTGCGTGCCTCATAGGCTGCGGCACCGGTAGGCAGTGCGATGGAAGGCGAGCCAACCATGAGGATCGGCTTGGTCAATCGATCTGCCGAGGTCTGAGCATCATAAGTCAGCCAAGGTTTCCAGCTGAGGGCAGAAAACTTGTTGTCGTAGGCGGGGATCAGGCCACGATCTTGTTCGGTGTAATATGGTGCCTGATACATCACTGCGGTCTCATCGGTCGAGCTGGCACCCAATAGAATGGTGTCGGCTGCATCCGCCGCCTCACTGGCAAAAATCAGCGCCTTGGCCGCATCTGCGCCACCATAGATACCCTCGGCCATTTTTGGATCGTGTAGCCAAGGGGCGACCAGAGCGAGTTTCGAAAGCCGAGTATCGTCGGCAACCGCCTCGGCCATGTAACCAGACGAAGCACAAATTCCTAAGCCTGAAACGCTGCGAATGTCATCCCGACTGGCCATGAACCTGACCGCAGCTTTGATATCGGCTGTCTTTATCACCGGATCTTCGACATAACGCGGCGCGCCTTCGCTTTCGCCCCAACCGGTAAAGTCGAACGCCAGCGCCGCGACGCCGCGTGCTGCCAATTCACGGGCATAGGTGCCCGGCATCTGTTCCTTCACCGTGGTCCAGGCCCCCGTGACGATCGCCCCGGGTAGCGCGCCCGCCTTTTCAGCGGGTTGGTACAAAATGCCTTTAAGCGTCGCACCATTGCTGTCAAAGCTGACTGCTTGGGATGTCACGCCTTTTCGATCAGGTTGGTTTTGTAGGTTGATCGTCGCCATTGGGTCTCTCCATCAAGGCCGTTGTTGATGAGAGATTTAACTGTTCACATAAACTGTGATAATATAGCTATCAACCACCACTATAGTGTATGAAATCGAATAATGAGACTGCCTCTTCCGACCTTGGAAATCTTTGATGCCATCGCCCGCGAAGGCTCGTTCAAGGGCGCCGCCAACCGGCTTGGGCTGCAACCTTCGACGGTCAGCCATCAGCTCAAAACGCTCGAGACGCAACTGGGTACAGCGCTGATAATCCGCACCACGCGGTCGCTAAGCCTGACAGAAGCTGGCCGGGCCTTGCTCCGCGGCGCTGGCCCTGCGTTTGATCAATTGGCGGACGCGGTCGAAACGGCCCGCTCTGTCGGTCATGCCCCGCGCGGTGCATTGCGCCTGGCGATGACCGATTTCGTCTACGAGCTCTATGTCAGCAACGCATTGGAAAGCTTTCGAAGCACCTATCCTGACATCGAAATCGAGATGGCGTTTACCGACGCTCTGACCGATCTGTTGTCAGAAGAACTACATGCGGGTTTCCGTCTCGGAGACCGCATCGCCCCCGACATGGTCGCGGTCCGGCTCAGCCAGTCTGAACCGCTCGCCGTTTTGGCCAGTCCGACATATCTAGAGCGATGCGGAATTCCAAATACACCAGCCGAACTGCTCAACCATGATTGCATTCGCTATCGTTTTCCCACCTCGCGTCAAATCGCACCCTGGACATTCATTGACCAATCTCAGGACTACACAGTCGAGGTCACAGGGCCGTTGATCGTCAATACACTACCAGCAGTCGTCGATCTGGCGTTGAAGGGTCATGGACTGATATTCACCTTCAGGGACTATTGTGCAGATCAGATCACACAAGGGACATTGGTGCCCGTCTTGCAGGATCACTTAGGCAATACACCCGGTACCTACATCTATTTCCCCAGAGAATACCGCAACATGGTTCCGCTGCGATTGTTCATCGATCACCTGAAATCTTCGGTTCTGGACCGGCCATAGATCAGCCCGATAGCGCCTGCGGTAACACGAAAGGAATATCTGTTGGCGGCAGAGTGTTGATGGGTAAATCGATGCCATAGACCTGCTTCATGGTTTCAGTGTTCAGAACCTCAGACACTGTGCCCGACATCCACATGTGACCTTCGGACAAGATATAGACCAGATCGGCAAACAGCGCCGTCAGGTTAAGATCGTGCATTACAACAACAACGCCGCCGCCTTTGGCCGCGAAGTCGCGCGCGATGCCCAGGACCGTGAACTGATGCGCGATGTCCAAGCTGGCGACAGGTTCGTCCAACAGCAACCAACGGGGTTGGTCCTGATCCCTTGCCTCCCAGACTTGGGTCAACACGCGGGCCAGTTGGACACGCTGCTGCTCGCCGCCCGACAGGTTCTGATAGGATCGGTTTTCAAATCCGGCAAGATCGACATGCGCCAAGGCCTGCGATGGTAAATTCTCTTCCGCAGCGGCCAAGCCGTTGGACAGCCCAAGCCGCACAATTTCGTTTACGGAAAAGGGAAATGCTACCGTCGTTTGCTGCGGCAGCACACCCCGCATCGCAGCCAATTCCCACGGACGCAGGTCCGCGATGTCGTGGCCATTCAGCAAAACGGTCCCCGTGCCCACCAGCTCACCGCTCAGTGTCTTCAGCAGGGTTGATTTGCCCGATCCATTCGGACCGATGATTGCCGTGACTTTCCCTGGTTCTGCTGTAAATTCCACGCCGTGCAGAACCTCTTTGCGTCCCAGACGGACACGAATATTTTTTGCCTGCATCATGGCTTACATCCCCATCTGCCCGTGGCGTCGCAATAAAATCCAGAAAAAGACCGGCGCGCCCAGTATCGCCGTGACGATTCCGATGGGCAGCTCTGCCGGGGCGACGATAACCCGACTGATCATGTCGGCACATAGCAGCAGCGTTGCCCCCAACAGGGCCGAGTTCATCAATAGCCGGTGGTGATTAGGTCCGGTGCTGAGCCGCAGCAGATGCGGCACAACAATACCGATAAACCCAATACCGCCCGACACAGCAACCGCAGCCCCGGTGGCCCCAGCAACCGTAAGAACAGCGATGTTTTTGCTGCGCTGCACCGGGATACCCATGTGATGGGCAATCGCCTCACCCATCGCCAGACCATTCAACGCCCGCGCCAAGAACTGCGTGCAAATGACGGATGCCAGTATGATCGGGGCTGCCGTTGCAACCTTGGCCCAAGTTGCCCCGGCAAGCGACCCCATACCCCAGAAGGTCAGATCCCTTAGTTGCTGATCATCAGCCAGATAAACCATGACGCCGGTCACCGCTCCGAACAATGCAGCAAGCGCGATCCCCGCCAGCAGCATTGTTGCGACCGAAGTCTGCCCCTGCCGGGTTGAGACACGATAAAGGATCAATACAGACGCCCAGCCGCCCAGGAATGCGGCAAGTGCGATCAGCCCGTCCCCAACCCAGGCCAGCAATGTGACAGGAAGCAAGCCGCCAAAGACAATGGCCGTGATCGCACCCAGCCCAGCCCCCGCGCTGACACCTACTATACCAGGGTCCGCCAGCGGGTTGCGGAACAATCCCTGCATGACCACCCCAGAGACAGCCAGGGCCGCTCCAACCAGAACGCCCATTGCGAGGCGTGGCATGCGCACATCCCACAGGACGACCCTGTTGAGATCGGATAGGGGACGCCCCTGGATCAAGTCCGAAACGGCCGTGATCAGAGAGGCTTGGGATGCGCCGACAGAAACGCTGATCGCACTGGTCGCGATCAGCACCGCTATCAGACCCAGGGTGATACGTCTGGCGCGAACACGGCGATCCTGAATCTCGGTACGCGCTGGCGCGCCGTCCAGAGCCAAGGTCATGATCCGTTCGCATCCTGCAACGCAGCTGAAAGATCTGCAATTGCCTCGGCGGTGCGCGGACCAAAGCCCAGCAGGTAGGCCCCCGGCATCCGGATCAACGAGGTAGATCGCCCCGCCGGTGTCAACTGGATCGCAGGCAGGGAAAACAGGTCTTCATCCGAAACCGCATGATTTCCCTGACGCTCCATCATCAGGATCACATCCGGGGCGGTGACGGCAAGCGCCTCGGGCGTGATGGGTTTGAAGCCATCAACCGCGGCGGCGGCATTGATACCACCGGCCATCTTTATGATGCTGTCCGCCTGCGTGCCTGCACCGCCGACAGTGATGTCTCCATCACGTGCGTTCAATATAAACAGGACACGTTGCCGATCCTGCCCGGCCAGGTTCTGCGCATTGTTTTCCGCCAACGCCATCTGCTTAGACGCTTGGGCGGCCAGCGCCTCGGCCTCGGCCTCAACACCCAATGCGGCGCCAATGGTCAGGATTTTCTCGACAACCCCATCACGCGAAAAGGTATCGGCTACGGTGACATAGCCCACCCCTGCCTCTTGCAAGACTTTGATCGCATCCGGCGGGCCGGACCCCTCCAGCGCCAAGATCAGATCGGGCTCAACCGACAGAACGCCTTCGGGCGACAAAGCCCGGCGATAGCCCACGTCCGGCAATTCAAGCGCGGCTTTCGGATAAGTCGAGGTTCGATCACGGCCTACAAGCCTGTCTTGCTGGCCCAGCGCATAGATGATTTCCGTCACCGAGCTGCCAATGGCGATCACGCGTCGGTCTTCTGCCAGCGTGGTTCCGGCAGACAGGATCAGCGCCGCGATAGAAGAGATCAGGGTTCTCATTTCTTGACCTCTTGTTCCGACAAAGTAGGCAGCCCCTCCACCAAAGCGTTCCAGGCCGGGCGGTGATCGGTTTCACCCGAGCGACGCCCGAAGATCTGAAAGATCAGCCCGCCTTCGGCATCGAACACCTCGACCGAGACGGCCGGGCCGCGCTGCGTCGGTTTGTTCACGGCCCAAACCTCGGCAATATGGTCGGTGCGCAGGTGTAGGTTGAACTGCGGATCAAGTACGTTGAACCAAGGCCCCATCTGTTTCAGCGTTTCAACCGGACCGCCGTGAATTTCGATACATCCCCGGTTGCCGACAAAAACCATCACCTCAAGGTCTTGGTCGCGCACCTGTTCGAACATCCCGGCGACAATATCGGTTTGCAGTGGTCGTGTCAGAGGCGCGCCTGCGATACGATAGGCCCCCAGCCGGTTCATCTTGAGCTTTGAGGTCAGGCGCATGAACTGATGCGTATCCGTCATCTTCGCCCATTCGCTGCGCAGGATATCAGCTTTCTCGGGGTTGGCCTTGGGTGCTTCGGTCGCTTTGCGCGGCTCAACCGATAAAGTTTGCGATTGATCCTCTGACGCCAAGTCCCGCGTCAGATGGGCCCAGTGATCCAAATCCGATCCTTCAAGCAGGAATATCTTGTGCACGGCATCGCCCGCCGCATCAAACACCTGGATCGAGCGACGCGTTCCCGCGTCGGTCTCGCGCTCAACCGCAAAGGCATGTTTCCAGTGGCTGGGGAACATCCGTAGATCGATCGCTTCGGTCAAAACCATCGCAGCATGAGCGCCTGAATGGTAGTTGTCGTATTGACCAACTTTTTCAATGACACAGGACGGGTTTCGCGTCAGCGCCATGACCTCGCCCAAACCGTTCAACTGACCAAACAGATCATCCAAATTGGCTGATATCCGGGTCGCCCCCTGCCCTACAAACGCTGCAACCAGTTGTCCTTCGGTCAAGCCGAGCGATTCCGCCAAGTCCCGATCCCGCTTGCCCGCCTTGTTGACATAGGCCTCGCGGATATCCTGAGGGGCCATAAGCACCTGTTCCATAGTCGGTTTCCCATCTTCTGGTGGTTTTGATGATGCTGGCCCGGACACTGACCCTGTCAGTGACCCGCTGGCAGAGACTGCTTAAACAGTCACGAAATTTGTTGACTGTTTTAGTAAGTTTTATTAACGAGCACAAGGCATCGTCAAATGACGATTCTGAAAGACACCAAAAAAGACTGACTAAAGCCAGCGGCTTGCAAGCATTTCCAGTCCTTACACATGCATAGGGGGACAGATATGCGTGCACGAATCTATAAGGCAGGCCTGCTGGGCACTGCCTCTTGCCTAAGTTTGATGACAGCCGCCGCTTGTGCACAGGAACAGGATGACGGTTTCCTGGGTACGCTGGAGCTGGGCGAAAGCAAGCGGGAAATCCAGACCGACACGGCAGTGCCGATCACCAATATCGATCAGGAAGAGATCAATGACCGTCAGGCCAACACAGTCGCCGAACTGATCGATACCGTACCTGGCGTAACGCTGGTGAACGGCTCGACCCCACAAGGGTCTGGTATCAATATCCGAGGCTTTGGGGCCAACGGAACCTTCGGCACCGACCAAAAAGTTCTGATTCTGGTCGACGGCGCCACCACCGGCGCGGAAGAGCTGTATCGGATCGGCAACCAGTTGTTCACCGATCCACAGCTTTACAAAAGCGTATCCGTAATCCGTGGCACCGTTGGTTCCTTCGAGTTCGGTTCCGGCGTTGTCGGCGGTGTGGTTCAGCTGGAAACCAAGGATGCATCCGACTTCACCGGCGGCATTCCCGGCGTCAAACTGCGCCAACTGCTCGAAGCGTCTACGAACGGAAATGGTTTTGTCTCGTCGTCGATCCTGGCCTGGCAACCCAATGAACAAACCGAATTTCTGTTGAGCTATACCTATCGGGATCAGGACGATCAGGAAGATGGAAACGGCGATACTATCGGCAATAGTGAATTCACGCTGCCGTCCTATCTGATCAAAGGTAAGTACAGTTTTGGCGATAATCTGGAACACTCGATCACGGCGTCCTGGAACAACTCGACCTCGGACGAGAAAGACGTGCCTTACGACTCGTTCAGCGTCACGGCAGACTCTTTTGGCAATGTGGATCGACGGATAGAAAACCGGGTTGCCATACTGCGGTATCAATACCAACCTGCTGGAAATGATCTGGTCGATCTGGACGTGAACCTCAGTTACTCCGACCAGAAGATCGACAATACCTACATCTCAGGCTCATCCCCTCTGGAAGGATCGCCATTCTTCCCCGGGCTACTGGATCTGGCCGAGGCGGAACAACGGTACGAGACGACGAAACTCACAATCAAAAACACAGCCTATTTCCAAACCGGGATCGCGTCACATGATCTGCGCGCCGGAATCGAGTTCATCGATCGTGATCGCTTGGAAGGCGGCGATGCTGCCCCCGGCGGGACAGATCGTCGTTTCGCGATCTTTGCGGTTGATGACATCAACATAGGTGACAGCCTGACCCTCACCCCGGCCATACGCTACGAAAAACAAGATATCTCGGGCGATTCAGATGCGACACCACCGCTGAACGCAAGCTACGACAACGATGCGCTGATGGGTGGCCTGTCTGCGCGCTACGAGTTCAGCAATGGCTTTGCGATCTTTGGCAGCGGGGCTTACACGGAAAACCCGCCCATTATTGACGATCTCGGCACCGTGGCCTTGATGAATCAGTCCGAAAAGGCGCGGACATGGGAAGCGGGTTTTTCCTATAATGCGGGCGATGTCTTTGCCACAGGCGATGTCGTGCGCGCCAAGGTGAATGCCTATGACACCACCCTGTGGGACATCACATCCTACCGAAACGTGGACAATGTCAATGCACGCGGCGTGGAAATCGAAGCCTCTTATGCAAGTGCAGGCGGTTTCTACATGGATTTCAACACCAACATCGTCCACGCGACCGAGTCGGATGCCGGCGTCGAAACCCGTTGGCGCAACGAACCCGCCGACACGGCGCGCCTGACGGTCGGCCAGCGCTTTGGTGAAACACTTGACGTCAGCTGGGAAATCCTTGGATCCCGTGCCGGGTTCGACTCGTCGGGCGATCCTTTGGGCGGGTTCGGCGTGAACACGCTCCGCGCCAGCTACTTCCCGCAAGAAGGGGCTTTCAAAGGTTTCGAGTTCTATGCCGGGATCGAAAACATCCTGGACAAAGACTACCAGGGCAGCCTCTCGTCGCGCCGCGCACCCGGCCGGAACTTCAAGTTCACCGTCGCCAAAACCTTCTGATCTGACACACGAAAGGACCATCATGAAAATGGCATCATATAGAAATGCTCGGCTGGTCCTGCTGACCCTGCTCCCAATTTTGGGGGCAGGGATTGCCAGTGCTGAAGAGCCGGAAAAGCCCAAAGGCATCTCGATCGAGCTCAGCTCGGCCGAAGACAAGGACCAAAGCTGCATGGTCAGCTTTCTGGTCGAAAACTCCTACGACATAGATATCGACGGGGCGGTCTATGAGACTGTGCTGTTCGGTGCTGACGGCAAAGTCACCTTGCTGACCCTGTTGGATTTCGAAGACCTGCCGGCCGGTCGCCCGCGCGTGCGTCAGTTTCAGTTTGCCGAAATGGTCTGCAACCAGATCAGCCGCGTTCTGATCAACGGGGCGCAGGACTGCAGCCATAAGGGGGATATGCCAGATGCCTGCATGTCGGGCCTGACGCTAAAAAGCCGTCTTGAAACCGAGTTGATTGGATAAATCGATGGATGCGATCCTGCAAAACCTGATGGGAATCCTCGCGCTCGGTGGGCCGGTGGTGGCGATCCTGATCGTCACATCAATCGCGACGCTGTCGCTGATCCTTTACAAGCTGTGGCAATATCGGGCCGCGGGGGTGGGCAGGCATATCGAACTGTCCCGCGCCATTCAGGCCTGGGATCGTCAGGAACGTGCCAACGCGATGGCGCATCTGGATAAGAGCCGCAGCTATCTGGCCCCGGTGATTGCTATGTCGCTCGGTGGTACAGAAACCGCCCTGTCCGATCGCGTCGATGCAGAGGCCGAGGCCCGGTTTGCCGAGCTTGAACGGGGTTTGAACGTGCTGGATATGGTTGCGCAGCTTTCACCACTTTTGGGCCTGTTCGGCACCGTCCTGGGCATGATCGAGGCGTTCCAAACCTTGCAAGGCGCGGGCAATGCAGTTGACCCTGCGCTTTTGGCCGGTGGTATCTGGGTGGCCCTGCTGACCACCGCCGCGGGGCTGGCCATCGCGATGCCAACTTCGCTTGTGCTGACTTGGTTCGAAGCGCGAATGACACGTGAACGCATCTTTGCCAATCAGGCCTTGCGCACGGTCTTTGCCCCTGGCCATGCAGCCGTCGAACACACCAGTACCCTGCCTGAGGTCACCGCAGCGCATGTCGCTTGAGACCCGCCGAAAACGGCGCAGACGCCTGTCGATGACATCCCTGATTGATGTCATCTTCCTGCTGTTGCTGTTCTTCATGCTCACCTCAACCTTCTCAAAATTCGGAGAGATTGAGTTTGCCACCGCCTCGGCGGGCGGATCAGTTTCACACGTGCCCATGCGGTTTGTGAAACTTGAAGGCGATCGCATTCTGGTCGATGGGTCTGAGGTTCAGCTTGGTGCAGTTGCCGCCTTGTTCGACGGCGATACCGAGCAGCTGGCCCTGATCAGCCTCAGTCAGGATGCGACCGCGCAGCAATTGATTGATCTTCTGACAGTGCTGCGCCCCGTTGCGCAGCTACGCACGCAGGTCATCGGATGATGCAGCTGAAACCAAAAGCCAAGCAGAAGCGAGAGCCGACGATTGCCCTGATCAACGTCGTCTTTTTGATGCTGGTTTTCTTCATGATCGCGGGAACGCTCGCCCCGCCGCTAAGCGGTTCGGTTCAATTGGTTGAAACCCAGGAACTTGAGGGGCGAGAACCGCCGGATGCTCTGGTCATTCGCGCTGATGGTGTGCTTGAATATCGCGAGGCTGAACTGACAGATGCCGAGGCCTATGTTGAACGCGCCTCAATCGACTTTCCGCTCGATGACGTGCGCCTTGTGCCCGACAGATCGGTCCCTGCGATCCGTTTGAAAGAGGTGAGCGATGCCCTGCGCACCTTGGGAGCCACGAAAATCTATGTCGTGACAAAGCGAGGTTTGCAATGATCCCCAGATCGCGCGCCATGACGGCGCTCGCAATCCTGTTGGCCGCCGCCACGCATAGCCTCGCGCTGCATGATTTTCGCACGGACGAGCCGGTGTTGGTAGAAGGCGGTGGATCTGTTGAAACAGCCGCGCTTGGATCCTCCTTCAAGGATTTTGTCGCCGGAACTGTCCCCTCGGCATCGGCTGAGATGCAGCAACAACCAGTCGAGCCAGACCAGCAAGCTCAAAAAGCAGTGCCTGAGACGCAATCTGGAAAAAGCGCAGCACCATCCGTCACAGAGGCAGTTCCGGCTAAACCGAGCGCAACAACTGCACAAACCTCACACTCTCCCGAGCAACCTTTGGTCCAGAAGCCCATCGCCGAACCAGTGACAGCCCCGAAAACGCCACCCGTCCAAAAGCCTGAACCCGAGAAAACAAAAACCGCCGAAACTCCAGCGAAGGCTGGAAACGCCGAGCAAGACCGGAAGAAAGGTGCCGAAACGGGCAAGACGGCAAAGGGTGCAGCTACGGCGCAAAGCGTAACACGAACCACCTCGACCCAGGGCAATGCAGAGGCCAGCAACTACGCCGGTCAGGTCAAGCGCAGAATTCTCCGGGCGCGACGCAAAAGCGTGAACATCAGGGGATCGGTCCTGATCACCTTCCGCATTGCGGACAACGGCGCGCTGCAATCTGCGCAGGTTTCGCGCAGTTCGGGGTCAAAAAAGCTCGATCAGGTCGCATTGGCCCAGATCCGCGCCGCGGCCCCGTTCCCGGTACCACCGCCTTCGGCACGACGCCAATACACCTTGGAGATCAAGGGAAAATAGCGGTGCAAGGTGCCCGAAAGCCCCATCACTTTTCCAACGGCTTGATATTGAAGCTTGGCATGCGCCCAACAAAAAGTGTTCAATTGAGGTAGCAAGGGGATCGACATGCACAAACCGGAACGGTTCGAAAAGTTCTATTTCGCCAAGGTCGGTATGGGCGAGGCCTGTGGCTGCGCCGAGCGTGTTATCGATGTCTATGAGTTCAATCGCAAAGGTGGAACCCAGTCGAAGCAAGCCCTGAAGAAAGACAAGCGCAAACGTCGGTCATTTCGATCATGGGCTGTGAAATACGGGTTGCTCAGCCGGAAACCACGGGCTTAAACCTTCACCAGATCATTCAAGCGCAAGGCCGGTCGATACCCCAATAGACGGTGCCTGATAACCTTGCGCAACAGACCAAAAGGACATGCCCGTGACAGACCCGTCCATGCAAACCCTCGCGCTGGCCGATGTGCGGTCGCTTGCAAAATCAACGCTGCAAGGGGTTGGCGTGGATGAGGTTGGAAGCGATATTCTGGCCGATATCATCATGCGGTCCGAACGGGACGGACCGCGCAGCCACGGTTTACACAATCTGCCAATCTATGCGCAAAGTTTCACCTCCGGCTACGCCAACCCCACGGCCAACCCGGTCATCCGCCGCATTGCCCCCGGCGTTCTGCGCGGGGATGCGGATAATGGTTATTACCAGATCGCCGCCCATGCGGCGCGCGACGAGCTGATCGACATGACCCGTAAAAACGGCATCGCCGCCTTCACCTGTGCCAATTGTCACCATCTAGGTGCGTTGCGGTTTGACACCGAACCATTGGCCGAGGCCGGGCTGGTCGCCATCGCCGTTATCAACTCGCTGTCACTGGTGGTGCCACAGGGTGGTGTGCGCCCGGTTTTTGGCACCAACCCGATGTCCTTTGCCTGCCCCCGCGACGGGGCCGCGCCCGTGGTGTGGGATCAGGCCTCGTCCGCCGTCGCGTTTATGGACATCAAGATGGCCGCCGCCGAAGGGCACAATTTGCGGCAACCTGCTGGGCTGGATCGCGATGGGACCCCGACGGCAGATCCGGACGCCATTCTGGAAACCCGCAGCCTGTTGCCGTTTGGCGGCCACAAAGGTGCGGGAATAGCCCTTTTGGTCGAGGTTCTGGGCGCGGCTTTGGCTGGCGGCACCCTATCCGTCGACAATGCTGAACGTGAAGCACATGGCGCGCTGAACATCAAAGGCGGGGCGACGCTGATTGCCCTGGACCCTGCCCGCTTTGGCAATGACGCCTTCGCCGACTACATCACTCGAATCTGCGCCGAGATCGAAGGCAATGGCGACGCCCGCGTCCCCGGTGATGGACGGCTGAAGAACCGGGCCGAAGCCGAGGCCAAGGGGATCACGGTCAGCCACGCGGTTTTGGATCAAATCGCAGCCCTGAGTTAAGCCGCGCGTTTCCCGTCTGGTCCGCCTTAGGCCTTCCGATCTTCACAAATGACACGCTTGGCCGAAAACTGCCTTGTGTCTGCCTTGTTATTCGCGGTTTCTTGCTGGAAAAGAGAAGCATTCTTGGCAATGCAGGCCCGGCTTTCTAAGTCAGGGGCCCGCACCGCCGGACCTGATTGATGTGGAATGCAGCTTGAAACCCGAACACAGAATGTCGCCCGCCCCACGCCATGAATTGCGCACCGTGCGCAATCAGGGGATCACTTTTCTGGCTTTGGCCTTCCTGTTCAGCATCTTCGTCAATCTTCTGATGCTGACCGGGCCGTTGTTCATGTTGCAGGTCTATGATCGGGTGCTGAGTTCGCGCGCGGTTGAGACGCTGACAGCCCTGTTTATCCTTGTTGCGCTGCTTTATGCGCTGATGGCAATGCTGGATTTTGCCCGCGGTCGCATCGTTGCGCGTTTTGGCGCGCGGTTTCAATCCAAGCTGGATGAGCGCGTGTTCGATGCCACTTTGCGGCGGTCACTTAACCCGCAGGCACGCTCGGCCCCAGCCACTGCTTTGCGCGATCTTGAGTCGATCCAGAACCTGTGCTCGTCGCCTGTGCTGCTCGCGGTGATGGATATCCCGTGGACCCCGGTGTTTCTGGCGGCGATTTTCATATTCCACCCGCTTCTGGGGTGGCTGGCCGTTGCGGGTGGCGGGCTGTTGATCGTCATTGCCCTGCTGAATCAGGGCCTGACCCGCCGCAAAGTAGCGGAAGCGCAGGCTGCATCGGCGCGGGCCAATTCCTTTTCGGAGCATGCGCGCCAAGCGGCCGAGGTTGTTCGATCTCAGGGGATGCAACAGGATGTCACCCTGCGCTGGTTAAACCAGCGCACTGATGCGCTGCGTCAGACGATTGCGGCCAGTGACTGGACCGGCAGCTTCACCTCGCTGACCAAATCGCTGCGGCTGTTTTTGCAATCGGCTATGCTGGCGCTTGGTGCATGGCTTGTGTTGCAAAACGAATTGTCACCCGGTGCGATGATTGCGGGCTCGATCCTGCTGGGCCGGGCTCTGGCCCCTGTGGAACAGGCGGTCGGACAATGGGCCATGATTGAAAAGGCGCGCACAGCATGGATTTCGCTTAACCGGTTTCTGGATCAGACCCCGCCCGAGCCAAATCGCACCAAACTGCCCACGCCTGAGGCACGCCTGGCCGCCAAAGCGCTGACCGTGATCCCTCCGGGGGCGGCTGCACCAACCTTACGCAACGTGACGTTGAATCTGGAACCCGGAACGGCGCTTGGAGTGATCGGCAAAAGCGGATCAGGCAAGACTACGCTAGCCAAGGCGTTGCTGGGCCTCTGGCACCCTGCCGCCGGGGAAATTCGGCTGGGCGGCGCGACACTGGATCAATATGACCCCACCGATCTGGGTCAGCATATTGGCTATCTGCCACAGCAGGTGACGTTGTTTAATGGGTCAGTCGCGGAAAACATCGCCCGCATGTCGCAAAACCCCGATCCGCAGGCTGTGGTCGAGGCGGCCAAAAAGGCCAACGCGCATGAGCTGATCCTGTCTTTGGAGAAGGGCTATGACACGTTTCTGGAAGGCAATGACAGCCAGCTGTCGGGCGGTCAGAAACAGCGCATCGCATTGGCGCGCGCCCTCTATGGCGACCCGGTGCTGCTGATCCTGGACGAGCCGAACTCTGCCCTTGATGCGGATGGGACCGAAGCGCTGAACGCTGCAGTGCGCGGGCTGAAAGAGGCGGGAAAAGCAGCCATCATCATGACCCATCGACCTCAAGCGATCTCGGAATGCGATACTTTGGCGGTTGTCGAACAGGGGCAACTGGTCAAGTTCGGCACCCGTGACGAGGTGTTAAACACGATGGTCCAGAACGCAGGTGCCATCAAACGCAACCTAAATCAGGTGAACACCGGATGACCGAACAGACGAAAACCAGTGGGCGCACACCGTGGCGGATTACCGTGCCCGCATTTGTGGGTTTCCTGGCCCTTGCCATTCTGGTCGGCGGTCTTGGTATCTGGTCGGTATACACCCAACTGGCTGGTGCAATTGTGTCCTCAGGCTCGATCGAGGTGCAAAGCAACCGGCAAGTGGTGCAACATCCTGATGGCGGTGTCGTGGGCGAAATTTTTGTGCGCGACGGTGCGGTCGTGTCCAGCGGCGATCTGCTTTTGCGGCTTGATGATACCTTCCTGTCCTCGGAAAAAACCATCGTCGAGGCACAGTTGTTCGAACTGCTCGCCCGTCGTGCCCGGCTGGAAGCGGAACGGGACAGCGCCACCCCCGAAGACCTGGCCACTCAACTGGACGCCGTTCAGCAAGAACATGGCATCCAGCGTGACCTGATCGACGGTCAACAACGCCTGTTCGAGGCACGGCTGAATACAATGACCCAGCAAACCGATCAGCTGAAAAAACAGCTGGTTCAAACCGAAAGTGAGATCGACGGCACCAAGGCGCAGCTGGTCTCGCTCCGCCTGCAGGTCGAGCTGATCCGCGAGGAGCTTGAAGATCAACAAAGCCTGTTGAGCCGCGGCCTGACACAGGCCAGCCGGGTCCTGGCCCTGCAACGGGAAGAGGCCAGCCTGAGCGGTGAGATCGGGCGTCTTGAGGCATCAATCGCCCGACTCAAAGGACAGATCGCCGCGACCGAAATTCGGATCGTTGAGCTGGACGCCACCCGACGGGAAGAGGCGATTACTACTCTGCGCGACGTGCAATCGCAGGTCGCGGAACTATCGGAACGGCGGTTGTCTCTGACGGAACGCCTGTCCCGTCTGGACATTCGTGCGCCGGTTTCGGGCACCGTCTATGGCAGTCAGGTCTTTGCCCTGCAATCGGTGATCCAGCCGGCCGAGCCGATGATGTATGTGGTCCCGCAGGATACGCCATTGCTGGTCGCCGCACGGGTGGATGCGATCCATGTGGACCAACTGCATGTGGGCCAACCTGTTGCCCTGCGCTTTCCCGCCTTCAACCAGCGCGAAACGCCTGAACTTGACGGCCATGTGATCAACGTCTCAGCCGATACATTCACCGACGAACAAACCGGTTTCACTTTCTACCGGGCCGAGCTGGTCCCCGATGAAGGACAGGTCGAACGGCTGAACGGTCAGGTTCTTCTGCCCGGCATGCCGGTTGAAGCGATGATTAAGACCGATGAACGCACGCCCCTGTCCTATCTGGTCAAACCGATGGCCGACTATTTCAACCGTGCCTTCCGCGAGTGATCAGCTTTTGACATCACCCGAGAACCGGACGGCGGCTTTCGTCAACGTAACGGCGGATAGAAAAGGGTTCGTCAATCTGTTATTTTGATACTTGAATTGCTAGATCGCAAAACATCTGAGATTGAAGAGCAAAGCCCAAAACACTGCAGTTGTTTTCAACAATGAACTCGTTTGCGGCAGCCACAACGCCATACTCTTGTTCGGCAATAGGGTCGTATGTAGTGTAATCGTTAAAAACTATAACCCCACCAGGACGAATAGCGTTTTTTGCGGCAGCTATGTCTCGTTTGATTGCATGGTAGGCGTGATCTGCATCAAGATAGATTAAGTCAAGCGAATTCTCAGGAATAGAACTCAGGCAATCCCAACTTAGCCCCTCTTTGATTTCGACTTTGGTGGATTTCGCGGCCGCAACTCTTTCTATTGCGATCTCGTAGAATTCACGATGTGTGCGGCCAAAAAAATGCTCGTTAGCAGTCTTTCCCCAGAATTCTGAAGCTTTGTGCATCTCAAACACATCGATGGCGATGAAAACTTCGGGATTTAGAAGTGCTATCAGATGGTTCGAAAATGTACCTTTCGCAACGCCAACTTCGCATACCTGCGTGAATGGTCCTTGACCAGCAAGGCTTGTTATAAGATCAAAACGGTCCGCGAAAAGTTTTGCACCTTTTAGATGGCCTTGGTTTAAACGCATGTAGTTGCTCCATTTGCACTGAACTGACCGACAAGCGCAGCGTCTCTTTGAACACACTAAGCTTCGTTGTACTAACTAGATATCTTAAGTAAATATCAACGTCGAATTCTTTGGACTGTTTAATTCCTGCCCTACGACCCCGCCTTCTGCGCCCCATCACGCATCTGGCTGAGGGTCTGCCTTGGGGTCAGCGCTTCGGCTGAGATGTTCAGGTCCAGAACAGCCCCTTTATCTGACGCCAGCGCCCTTTCGAACGCGGCCTCGAAATCCTCGGTTCGTTCGACCCGTTCGGCGTGATAGCCATAAGACCGGGCGAGTGCTGCGAAATCGGGGTTTTCCAGCGTGGTCCCTGAAACGCGGGCGGGATAGGTTTTTTCCTGGTGCATTCGAATGGTGCCATAGGTGCCATTGTTCAGGATCAGCACGATGGGTTGCGCACCTGCCTGCATGGCGGTCCCAAGCTCCTGACAATTCATCTGAAAATCCCCGTCCCCGGCAAAGCAAACAACGGTTCGCTCTGGATGCGCCACTTTGGCGGCAACGGCTGCGGGCAGGCCATATCCCATCGCACCGGATTGCGGGGCCAACAGGCGTTGTTGAGGGCCGTATTTGAAAAACTTGTTCGGCCAGACGGTGAAGTTCCCTGCGCCATTGGTCAGGATTGCATCACCGGGCAGGCGATCCCGCAAATAGGCCGAGACCTTGCCCATATCCACCGGGCTGGGCAGGTCGGGCAGGTCGAAACCCGCCTCATAGTCTGACCGCGCCTGCGCGCTCCAGTCTGCCCAGCCTCCGCTGACCACATGCTGGGACAGGGCGATCGCAAAGGCATTCGGACCGGATTGAATACCCAGATAGGGAATGTAGACTTTGCCAAGCTCTCGGTCCGAGGCGTGGACATGGATCAGTTTCTGCTCTGGTTTTGGTACGTTCAGCAGAGTGTAGCCTTCGGTCGTCATCTCTCCGAACCGCACACCAATGGCCAGGATCACATCCGCGCCCTGTATCTGCGCCCGCGTCGCCGGTGTCATACCGGTTCCAGCATCGCCGACATAGCTGGGGGAATGGTTGTCGAACAGGTCTTGAAACCGGAACGCGGCCACAACGGGAATGTCGGAGTTTTCGGCAAATCGCTGCAAGGCCGCGCTGCCCTCGGCGCGCCAACCCCCGCCGCCAATCAGGATCAACGGGCGATCCGCACCTGACAGGGCCGAGATCACACCCGCGATGGCCTCGGCCGTCGGGCCGGGCTCATGTACGACCGCCGGGCCTGACAGCGCGGGCACATCGGTGACGGCAGTCAGCATATCCTCTGGCAAAGCAACGACGACCGGACCCGGACGGCCCGAGATGGCGGTGGTCCAGGCGCGGGCGATGATCTCTGGGATACGATCTACCGCCTCGATCTCGGTCACCCATTTGGCGACGGTCCCGAAATAGGCGCGATAGTCGATCTCCTGAAACGCTTCGCGCCCTTTCATGTCCGTGCCCACCTGACCCACAAACAGGATCATCGGCGCACTGTCCTGCATCGCCGTATGTACCCCGATCGACGCATTGGTCGCTCCCGGGCCGCGTGTGACGAAACAGATACCGGGCTGTCCAGTCAGTTTGCCATATGCTGCTGCCATAAAGGCCGCGCCACCCTCGTTCCGGCACAGGGTGAAATCCAGCGCACCATTGGCCCCGGCCCGCGCGCTGCCGGTATCATGCAGCGCATCCAGCACCGCCAGATAGCTTTCACCCGGCACACCAAAACTGTGCTGGGCGCCCAGCGCCTGCAAGCATTCCACCAGCACAACGCCACCGTTCCGTTCTGTCATCTCAGGCTTTTCCTTCGATCCGTCCTGTGAAACGCACGCGTCACTCCGACATCGATGGCGTTCCTGTCGCGGCCAACTTGGCCGAAGAAGGCGTTGCAGGTAAATCCAGAAATCCATGAAATGGGAAAATTATTCGACTGACCAGGCCAGGATCATCTGATAACCCGCTTATCACCCCTCATTGCAAAGACCAGCCCCCTGATCTGGCAGGGTTTAAGGAGAGGATCATTGAAGGCTGCCATGAATATCCTGTTCATCATGTATGACCAGCTGCGGTTCGACTATCTCAGCTGCGCCGGACACCCTCATCTGGACACGCCGAACTTTGACCGGGTTGCACGGATGGGCGTGCGTTTCAACAACACATATGTGCAATCGCCGATCTGCGGGGCCAGCCGGATGAGCTGTTACACCGGGCGCTACGCCTCCTCCCATGGTGCGCAATGGAACGGGTATCCGTTGCGCGTCGGCGAGGTCACGCTGGGCGATCACTTAAGGGGCGCGGGTATGGGGTGTTGGCTGATCGGCAAGACCCATATGAAAGCCGACGCTGCCGGAATGGCGCGTTTGGGCTTGTCGCCCGACAGCATCATTGGCGCACGGCAGGCTGAATGCGGATTTGACGTCTGGGTCCGCGATGACGGGCTTTGGGCCGAAGGGCCCGACGGGTTCTATGACGAAAAACCCGCGCCCTATAACGACTATCTCAAATCCAAAGGCTATGAGGCCCAAAACCCCTGGGCCAATCATGCCAATGCTGGGGTCGAAGATGGTGAGATCGCCAGCGGCTGGCTGTTCCAAAACGCCGACAAAGCCGCCAATATCCGCGAGGAAGACAGCGAAACCCCCTGGCTGACGGACCGGGCGATTGACTTCATTGATCAGGCCAAGGGGCCCTGGTGCGCCCATGTCAGCTATATCAAACCGCATTGGCCCTATATCGTACCCGCCCCCTATCACGACATGTACGGCCCGGCCCATGTGCCACCGGCCAAGCGGGCCAAGGTCGAGCGGGACGACCCCCATCCCGTCTACGCCGCGTTCATGAACAACAAGATCGCCGCAGCCTTTCAGAAGGAAGAGACCCGGCAAAAGGTCATCCCGGCCTATATGGGTTTGATCAAGCAATGCGACGATCACCTTGGCCGTCTGCTGGACCACCTAGAAGCCACGGGCCAGATGCAGAACACGATGATCGTGCTGACATCGGATCACGGCGACTATCTGGGCGATCACTGGCTGGGTGAGAAGGATCTGTTCCATGAGCAATCCGTGAAAGTGCCTCTGATCCTCTACGATCCGCGTCCCGAAGCAGACGGAACGCGCGGCACCACATGTGATGCGCTGGTCGAACAGATTGATCTGGCCCCCACCTTTCTTGAGGTCGCAGGTGGGGAACCGGCAGGCCATATCCTCGAAGGCCGCAGCCTGATGCCGTGGGTGCGTAGGGAAACACCTGACTGGCGCGACTTTGTGATCAGCGAATATGACTATTGCCTTACACCGATGCGTCAGGCGCTTGGGCTTTCGAACCCGGACGCGCGGTTGTTCATGGTCTTTGACGGACGTTTCAAGATGATCCATGCCGAAGGCGGCTTCCGCCCGATGCTATTCGATCTGCAAAACGATCCGGACGAGTTCAACGACTTGGCCAAAACACACAGCCACACAGATCAGATCGACCGCCTGTATGGCTTGCTGGCGACATGGGGGCGGCGCATGGCGCAGCGGGTCACCCGGTCCGACGCCGATCTGGATGCGATGCGCGGTCGCTCGCTGCGCCGGGGCATTCTGCCGTTTCTGGTCGATGGGACCGAAGTTCCAGATGAGCTGATGGAAAAATATCGCGGGCCGGTGTCTCAGGACTTCACCCCAAAAGACAGCTAATCAAGGCTCAGGTCAGGGGTCGAGGCGACCCAATACACTTTGAAGATGTCGCGTCGAGTGCCATGTCTGACTGGCGCAGAAGATCCCCGCGCAGCCTCGCAGCTTCAGGCTGACGGCCGAGGCGCTTTGAATCGTTCCCCGATACACACGTCCGGTTTCCGGGTCGCGCAACTGACCCTCCCAAACATCACTGTTGAACTTCAAACTGGTCAGGATCAGATCACCGATCCGCGCATGCGGCGTATCGGCCTGATCCCAGACCCAAAGCAACCGACCACAGGTCGCGGCCTTATCTGATGGGCAGTCTTCAAACCGAACCACCACGCCCAAACCCGGCGAGGCATAGCTGCCGCTCAGATCAAACGCTTGCGCCCGGTTGGCCATGAAACCCGCAATCAGCGCAACGACTAGACCAACCATGCCCAGCCGAACCCGCGACAGGCGCGGCGCTGTTTGGGCGTAACTCTCATGATATTGCGGATGCTCGGTTTTCATGAACCGATCCCACCATGAGAAATACAGGCCCAGATTGTACCGCGCATGAGCGTGGTGCAGATCGTGATGCGTGACGGTGGTCATCCAGCCAAAAACAGGCCGCCCGTCGGGCCGGGCCGGAAACACCTCAACCCCGCAATGCCCCAGCGCGTTTCGCAGCATCATATGGGTCACAAAGATGAACAAGGCGATGGGATGCGCGGGCAATATGATCAACACAAGCGGAAGGTAGATCGCGTTCACGACAGCCTCGCCCACGTCAAAACTGTACGAGGTGAAAGGCGTCGGCTGATGCGACCTGTGATGCAACCGGTGAAACCGCCGGAACAGGGGCGGATGGTGCAGCAGGCGATGGCTCCAGTAAAACCACGCGTCATGCAGGATGATCAGCGCGGCCACGCTGAACAGAAAATACCACCACCCGAGATCTGCGACCTCGGGATAGACTGTCATCAAACCAGCCCGAGCGCCCAACGCGATCGACGTCCCGGCAGCCGCAAAGATCAGAACCGTGCGCAAGCTGGCCAATACTTCGCGCCTGATTTGTCCCTTTGGTGGGTCCGTGGGCCTGATCTTCTGTCGATTTAAGCGGCGTGACAGCAGGATATTGATCAGCAGATAAGTGCCGCCAGCACCGATGACATAGCGCAGAAGGTCTGCACCAAACACCTCGGCATAAAGGGTCATGATGTTCGAAAAGGTCAGCATAATGGGCTCCGTCGTCTGAATGGGTACGAGCGAAGGCTTGGCACGCGCCACTGCACATGACCTGTCGATTTCGAAGACCGGCGGGTTTTCTTAAGAATCGGCTAGGGTTTTTTGAAATCGACCAGCCCAGACCGTTGACCCAAGCAAGAAACGCCCGTTCTGTTGGGATCAGAATGCCCGATCTTGCGCTGATTGATATCTTTCTCAGAGGTGCCGCCCTCGGCGCCCTTGTTTTATGCGCCTGTATTTTCCTCTGCGGTAGCGTGAACAGAAAAAACCTTTCTGTGGCAACGCTCTGCTTGTGCCTTTGCCCTTACCTGATCGTATCCACACCAGATATCCCACTGCACCCGATGGCACAGACCGTGCTGATCTGGGCGGCATCACTGGTACCAGTTCTGCTGTATTGGGCTGCGCTGGAACTGTTTCAGGATCAAGTGGATGTAAGGCCTTGGCAGATCAGCCTTGCCGTGTTCGTTGTCGCTTCGGCCTGGTTGGCACATCTGCACATCTGGATCGCAGCACTGCGTGGCATCGCTGCGCTTGTACTGCTTTTTCACATGCTCAGTGTGGTGATACGCGGGGACGCGAATGACCTGATCGCGCAGCGCCGCCGATTCCGGCGGTGGTTCTTGGTCTGGGTTCTGGGCCTTGCCAGCGTCATCACCGCCGTTGAGATCCTGCAACTGGACCGCACAATGCCGCGCGGGCTGTTTGCCCTGCAAGCGGGCGCCATATTCCTGTCAGCGGCGGCGTTTCTTGTTTGGTCGGTGCATTTGCGCCCGGATATCTTGCGCACCGCGCCAAGCGGCGCTTCGGAAAACGCACCGGCCAACCCGACCCAAGCAGCTTTGGCACATCGCATTCAACAAGCCATGGAGCAAGGTTTGTGGCGTCACGAGGGGCTGACCGTGACCCAGCTTGCGGCGCATCTGCACACGCCAGAGCATCGCATCCGGGCCGCGATCAATCAGGGCATGGGCCACCGGAACTTTCCCAGCTACGTCAACACGTTCCGCATCACCGAGGCACAAAAACTACTGACCGAACCAGAAATGGAGGCCCGCACCGTGCTCAGCATCGCTTTTGATGTCGGCTTTTCTTCACTCGGCCCGTTCAACCGCGCTTTTCGGGATCAAACTGGAACAACACCAACTGCATTCAGAAAACAACATTTAGAGAGAACAATAAGGTTGAACGCGAGCAGTCCCTAAACGGCTGACACAACAAGCAGTATTTGACTCACCGAGTGTTGAAATTGTTCGCCAGCGCAACAATTTTTGATCAAATTGTTCGTGAAACTAACATTTTTTGATCGCGGTTATTCAATCCAAGATTTGCTGTTGCATTACGTAACCGCCTTGGTCTTAAATCGCTCAGACAGATCAATGAAATTCGCAAAACGCGGATAATCATTTGACGCTACAGGGGGTCTTGTGACCGAATCTATGAACGACGCCGCGTTTGTCGAATTCCAACGCGTTCAAAAATCTTATGATGGCGAAAACCTCGTCGTCAAAGATCTTAACCTCGCCATGCCAAAAGGTGAATTTCTGACCATGCTGGGCCCCTCGGGCTCGGGCAAGACAACCTGTCTGATGATGCTGGCCGGGTTTGAAACCGCCACCCATGGTGAAATTCTTCTGGACGGAAAGCCCATCAACAACATTCCGCCCCACAAGCGTGGCATCGGCATGGTCTTTCAGAACTACGCCCTGTTCCCGCATATGACCGTGGCCGAGAACCTCTCGTTCCCGCTTGAAGTGCGCAAGCTGGGCAAGTCCGAGCGTGAGGAAAAGGTCAAACGCGCGCTGGATATGGTTCAGATGGGGGCCTTTGGCGGCCGCCGCCCGGCGCAACTGTCAGGTGGTCAGCAACAGCGGATCGCGCTGGCGCGTGCGCTGGTATTTGAGCCCGAGCTGGTCTTGATGGACGAACCGCTTGGCGCGTTGGACAAACAGCTGCGCGAGCATATGCAGTTCGAAATCACCCGCCTTGCGCATGAGCTGGGCATCACGACCGTTTACGTGACCCACGACCAGACCGAAGCGCTGACTATGTCCGACCGCGTCGCAGTGTTCGATGATGGCCGCATTCAGCAGCTGGCCCCGCCGGATCAGCTGTATGAGGAACCCGAAAACAGCTTCGTTGCGCAATTCATCGGTGAGAACAACACGCTGGAAGGCGTGGTAAAATCAATCGACGGCGATACCTGCCTTGTGCAATTGGATGACGGGTCCGAGATTGATGCCGTTCCGATCAACGTGCATGCTCCGGGTGATCGAACCAAAGTGTCGATCCGGCCCGAACGCGTCGAATTCAACAAGGACCGTCTGCATGCCGATGCGCATACGCTGAAGGCGACGGTCAAGGAATTCATCTATATGGGCGATGTGTTCCGGTTCCGCATGTCGGTCGCCGGGAATGACGAGTTCATCGTCAAGACACGCAACGCACCCGACGCCGTTCGTCTGCAACCCGGCCAGGAGATCGACATCGGTTGGCTGGCTAAGGATTGTCGTGCGCTTGACGCATAGACCAAACCGCGCAGTACAAGCGCGGTTTCACCGAGGGACCGGCTGGCGAAAACCCGTGCGCCAGCTGACACTACAACAAACGGGACTTACTGGGAGTATCATATGAAACCGACAAAGACACTACTGACGGTGGCCGCGCTTGCGACGGCTGCTGGTGCCGTTTCGGCTCAAGAGATGACAATCGTCTCGTGGGGCGGTGCTTATTCGAAGTCTCAGCTGAAAGCGTATCACGAGCCCTATTCGGAAAAGACCGGCGTCACCATCCTGAATGATGACAGCTCGGCCGAAGCGGTCGCGAAACTGCGCGCCATGAACGAAGCGGGCAACATCACATGGGATGTGGTGGACGTGGTTGCCGCTGACGCGATCCGCCTGTGCGACGAAGGCCTGGCACTGGAAATCGACCCCGACACGATGCTGGCACCGGCACCCGATGGCACACCTGCTTCGGAAGACTTCGGTGACCTGCTGGTCAGCGACTGCTTTATCCCGCAGATCGTTTACTCGACGACCTTCGGCTATCGCACCGACCTGGTTGGCGACACTCCGCCGACGGACGTCTGCGCCGTGTTCGATCTGGAAACCTATCCGGGTAAGCGCTCGCTGGAAAAGCGCCCGATCAACAACATGGAGTGGGCTCTGATCTGTGACGGCGTCGCCAAGGACGATGTTTACGACGTGCTGGCCACTGAAGAAGGTCAGAACCAGGCGCTGGCGAAGCTGGACACCATCAAGGACAGCGTTGTCTGGTGGTCTGCCGGAGCCGACACGCCGCAGCTGCTGGCTGATGGCGAAGTTATAATGGGCTCCACCTATAACGGTCGTCTGTTCAGCGTCATAGAAGAGCAGAACCAGCCCGTAGCCATGCTGTGGGACGCGCAGGTGTTCGATCTGGACGGCTGGATCATTCCTGCCGGTCTGAGCGAAGAGCGTCAGCAGCAGGCGCTGGACTACATCATGTTCGCAACCGACACACAGCGTCTGGCGGATCAGGCTAAGTACATCTCGTATGGCCCTGCCCGTGCCTCTTCGGCGCCGCTGGTTGGTCAGCATGCCGATCTGGGTATCGACATGGCACCGCATATGCCGACCGATCCCAACAACGCCAAGAACACGTTCCTCTATAACTACGAGTTCTGGGCCGACTACCGTGATGACATCGACGCCAAATTCCAGGCGTGGCTGGCGCAATAAGCCGGGCTTGACGTCATAAGATCGTCGGGGGCGGTGCGCCGCCCCCAGACCAAGACAAAACAGGGTACAATGATGACGGACGCAAGCGAAAACGCAGGGCCAATGCTGGCTGCAGACGGTACGCCGCTGAAACAGTCACTGGCGCGGTCATTGCGGCGGCAAAAGCTCAGGGCTTTGATGCTGATCGCCCCGCTGCTTCTGTTTGTTATGTTCTCCTTCATCGTTCCTATCGCCTCGATGCTGTTCCGTTCGGTCGAAAACAGCATTGTCGCCGAAACCCTGCCGCTGACGGTCCAGGCCTTGGGCGACTGGGATGAAAAATCCGGCGAATTGCCGGATGAGGCCGTCTATGACGCCTTTGTCCGCGACATGGTTGTCGCCATCGACAACAAAACGCATACCCGTCTGGGCTCGCGTCTGAACTACGAAGAAACAGGCATGTCTTCGATGTTCCGCCGGTCCGGTCGTCAGATCAAAAAGCTGGACCCCGAAACAGACGGGCCGTTCAAGGATCAGGTCATTGAAATCCACGACGGCTGGGGCGAGCCCAACACCTGGGCGGTCATCAAAACCCACTCGCCTGCGGTGACAAATGGCTATTTCTTGAATGCGGTCGATATGCGCCGCACGCCCGAGGGCGCGCAAGCCCAGCCCGAAGACAAGCAGATCCTGATCAAGCTGTTCGGCCGAACGCTGTTTATGTCGCTGGTGATTACCGGGGCCTGCATTCTGCTTGCCTACCCGGTCAGCTACTTGCTGGCGACCTTGCCGATGCGTGTCTCAAACATATTGATGATCCTGGTTCTCCTGCCGTTCTGGACGTCGCTTCTGGTGCGAACCTCGGCGTGGAAGGTCATGCTGCAGCAACAGGGGGTCATCAACGAAACCCTTGTCTGGCTTGGACTTGTGGCTGACGATGCACGGTTGGTGATAATTAACAACCAGATCGGCACGATCATCGCGATGACGCATATCCTGCTGCCGTTCATGATCCTGCCAATGTACTCGGTGATGCAAACGATCCCGCACTCTTACACCCGCGCGGCGAAATCTATGGGCGCGACGAACTGGACAACCTTCTGGCGCATCTATTTCCCGCAATCCATTCCGGGCATCGGTGCGGGCTCGATCCTCGTGTTCATTTTGGCCATTGGCTACTACATCACGCCGGAAATCGTGGGCGGCACCAAGGGCGTGTTCATCTCGAACCGGATCGCTTACCACATCTCATCCTCGCTCAACTGGGGACTGGCCGCGGCATTGGGAACGATCCTTCTGGCGGTCGTGCTGCTGCTCTACTGGTGCTACGACAAGATCGTAGGCATTGATAACGTGAAGCTGGGATAATCAAGATGGCCGCACTTACTCCGATATCCCGCAAACCGCTTTCAATGGTCCTGCCCAGCGTGGCATTGGCCGGGGCCTTTGCCGGCGTCTTTGTCGGCGCAGGCAACGGATCAATCTTTCTCGGCATTTTGATCGGCGCCGTCCTGATCGCCGCGCTGGCCTTTGTCTACATCACCGTTCTGAAGAACGAGCAGCTGGCCCGCTGGATCAACATCCTGGGCTTCGGGATCGGAGGGTTCCTGCTTGCCGGACCCCTTGGCGGTGTCCTGGGCCTGTTGGGCGGGTGGTTTTTTGCCTGGTTCACCTATTGGCTTTATGAAGGCCGCTATCGCCAGAAATTGCTGCCTTACCTGACCGCGAAACAGGTGTTTTACCACTACCTGTTCCGCGTGATCTGCGGCGCGATCTTCGTCTTCCTGATCACACCCATCCTGGTGGTTCTGCCGCTGTCGTTCAATGCACAGGACTTCTTTACCTTCACGCCGGAAATGCTGCGGCTCGACCCCGAGGGGTATTCGCTCAAGCATTACCGCGATTTCTTCACCAACAATGAATGGCAGCGCAGCTTCAAGAACTCACTGATCATCGCGCCGATTGCGACGGTTCTGTCGGTTACACTGGGCACGTTGGCTGCCATCGGTCTCAGCCAATCCCACGTGCCGGGACGACGCGCCATCATGGGTATCCTGATTTCCCCCATGATCGTGCCGCTGATCATCTCGGCCACAGGCATGTTCTTCTTTTACAGCGACATTGGCCGCTTTCTGGAAGGCACGCTGGGCATGAACAAAAACTTTGTGGGCTATCTGAAAGTCATCCTTGCCCACGCCGTGCTTGGCATTCCTTTTGTCATCATCACCGTGACCGCAACGCTGGTGGGCTTTGACCGCTCGTTGACTCGCGCAGCGGCGAATATGGGTGCAGGGCCGGTGCGGACCTTCTTCAAGATCCAGATGCCGCTGATCCTGCCGGGCGTGATCTCGGGCGGGCTGTTCGCCTTCATCACCTCGTTTGACGAGGTTGTGGTGGTCCTGTTCGTGGGTTCCGCCAGCCAGAAAACCCTGCCCTGGCAGATGTTCACCGGCCTGCGCGAACAGATCAGCCCGACCATCCTGGCGGTCGCCACGATCCTAGTGGTGCTATCCATCGCGCTGCTGACCACGGTCGAACTGCTGCGCCGCCGTTCGGAACGTCTGCGGGGGCTGTCCCCCGCTTGACGGATCGCATCGTCTGATCAGCGATTTCCCTGTTCACCCTCGCTGCGATGGTGTCGCGACACGTAAGGGGGTGATCGGCTCTCGGACCCCGAGACCGCCTGTCCAAACTGCGGGCCGCCATGGCGCAGCGGGACATTCCCGCCGTGCTGCTGACCTCGATGCAGAACATCGCTTACTATTCGGGCTTTCTGTACTGCGCTTTTGGCCGTCCCTTATGGCTGCGTCGTCACGCAAGACGCCTGCACAACCGTGTCGGCCAACATCGACGCAGGTCAGCCCTGGCGCCGTTCGGTCGATGAAAATGTGATCTACACCGACTGGCAGCGCGACAATTACTGGCGCGCGGTGGCCAGCCTGATCGGTGGTGCGAAACGCATCGGCATCAAAGGCGACCACATGACGCTGGGCGCTCGCGATACCGCCCTGCGCATGCTGGATGCGCCTGAACTGGTGGATATCGCACCCGACACTATGGCCGCCCGCATGATGAAATCCGCCGAAGAGATAGAGTTGATCAAAGGCGGCACGCGCACCGCCGATATGGGGGGTGCCGCCATCCGCGCCGCGATCCGCGAAGGTGCAACCGAGATCGAGATCGCCATGGCAGGCCGCGACGCGATGGAAGAGGAAATCGCCCGCGCCTATCCGCAAGCCGAATATCGCGACACCTGGGTCTGGTTCCAATCGGGTCTGAACACCGACGGGGCGCATAATCCGGTCACCAAACGCGCTCTGCAAAAGGGCGATATCCTGTCGCTGAACACCTTCCCGATGATCTCAGGCTATTACACCGCGCTGGAACGCATTCTGTTCCTGGGCGAACCCGACGCCGAAAGCCTGCACCTGTGGCAGGCCAACGTGGCCGCGCATGAACTTGGCCTCAGCCTGATCAAACCCGGCGCAACTTGTTCTGGCATCACCGCCGAGTTCAACCGCTTATTCGCTCAGGAAGGCCTTCTGGACTACCGCTCGTTCGGCTACGGCCACTCGTTCGGCATCCTCAGCCACTATTACGGGCGCGAGGCCGGTCTGGAACTGCGCGAGGACATCGATACCGTGCTGGAACCCGGCATGGTCGTCTCGATCGAACCGATGCTTTGGATCCCCGACGGCCAACCCGGCGCGGATGGCTATCGCGAACATGACATTCTGGTCGTGGGCGAAAATGGCGCCGAAAACATCACCGGCTTCCCCTATGGCCCCGGCCACAACATCATCGGCGCCTAAAGCGCTTGGGCGGGGCCCCGGCCCCGCCTTTCTAGGGGCCAGACCAGGTCAGGGCAAAACACTTCTTGGTTTAGAGCTTGCAGCCAAAGCATCGCACAATGGACGCAAGGGCTTCTTTTTCACTCTGGAATATCACGAACGAGAAGTTACGGATCGTTTCAAAACCATGGGAATTGACCCGTATTCTAACGACAATTCTGTTGTTATCGACACATCTGACGATGTGTCTGCAGACTACATTATTCGGCGATTGAGCTTGGAACATGGACCCAAGTTCATAGTCGTAGACTATCTCCAACTCCTTGATCAAAAACGTACAAACCCCAGTCTTGATGATCAAATGGCATCTCTCAGGAACTATCTTGATCAAACAGATGCCATTTGCGCTGTCATATCTCAGATTGATCGGTCGTTTGATCTGCAGGGGAAGTCCATGCCGGGTAAGCCAGATATTCGGCTGCCCAACCCGCTGGATCTCACAGTCTTCAACACGTTCTTCTTCATGCACAACGGTAAACTGCTGATTGATCAAGCATCTTAGACAGCCTTCCCACGGATTTGCGGGCACACGAAAAGTGCTCGCAAATCCGGTTTTCGAAAATATCTGCAAGTGAGGCAGGCAGGGATTTCAAACCTGTTGTCAGAGCAACTGCAGATCGAATCCCACATCCAATCTTGATCGAATCTCAGTTCAAACTCGGTCAGAGTTTCTTCAATCTCACTCGCTTCGCGCAAATTTTTTAATTCATTCAATTTTAACCCGTTAAAATGAAAAAATAAGCTTTCTCACATTTTCAGTAATTTACGCGATTTCCTATCCTTCCAAAAAACTTTTTCGAGAAAATTGCAGTTCTGACGCCCGGATAGGACACTCCTCTCAAAGCGGAGGAAGTGACAATGCCCAACCAGAACCCGGTCTTCATTCCCGGCCCCACAAACATCCCCGACCGGTTGCGCCTGGCGATGCAGGTCCAGACTCAGGATCACCGCGCCCCGGATTTCGTTCAGACCTTTGCGCCCGTCCTGGAAGACACCAAGAAAGTCTTCGGCACTACGACAGGGCAGATAGTCATCTTCCCGGCCAGTGGAACCGGCGGGTGGGAGGCCGCAGTGACCAACACGCTCAGCCCCGGCGATACGGTTCTTGTCGCCCGCTATGGCATGTTCAGCCACCGTTGGATCGACCTGTGCCAACGTCATGGGCTGGATGTTCGGATCATAGAATGCGCCTGGGGCAGCGGCGCGCCAACGACGAAATTTGCCGAGGCTTTGGCCGCCGATACGGGCCATGAGATCAAGGCCGTTCTGGTCACTCATAACGAAACCGCCACCGGCGTGCGCTCGGACATCGCGGCCGTGCGTGGGGCGATGGATGCCAGCAATCACCCGGCGATGCTGTTTGTGGATTGCGTCAGCTCTCTGGCCTCGATGCCGTTCGAGTTTGATGACTGGGGCGTTGATATCGCGGTCTCTGGCTCGCAGAAGGGCTTCATGCTGGCGACCGGCATGGCGATCCTGTGTGTCAGCCCCAAAGCGCTGGCCGCGATGGAAACGGCCCAACTGCCGCGAACTTTCTTTGATTTCCGCGACATGATGAATGCCAACGCCTCTGGCGGCTTTCCATATACCCCACCGCTGCAACTGATCTACGGCCTGCGCGAAAGCCTGAAGATGCTGTTCGAGGAAGGCTTGGACAATGTCTACGCCCGCCATTTCCGGCTCGCAGAAGGCGTGCGCAAGGCCACCTCAGCCTGGGGGTTGGAGCTGGTGGCGCAGTCGCCTGATCTCTACTCGGACACCGTCAGCGCGATCTATGTGCCCGAAGGTTTCGACAGCAATGCGCTGACCGATCATGCCTTCAACGCCTATGGCGTCAGCTTCGGCATCGGTCTGGGTGAGATGAACGGCAAAGCCTTCCGTATCGGCCATCTGGGCAGCCTGACGGATGTGATGGTTCTGTCCGGTCTTGCCACTATCGAAATGGCGATGGCCGATCTGGACTATCCGATCAAGTTGGGCAGCGGCGTGGCGGCGGCGCAGGAATATTTCCGTGCAAGCCACGCAACCCCAATGAAATCTGCAGCGTAAGGAGGGCCCTGATGCTTGACGCGATGACCACGGCCGATTGCCTGACCCTCGCCGACATGCGCGAAGCGCATGAGCGGATCAAACCGCATATCAACCGCACTCCGATACTGCGATCCAAATACCTAGACGAACTGTCCGGCGCGCAGCTATTCTTCAAATGCGAGAACTTCCAGGAGGCCGGGGCCTTCAAGGTGCGTGGGGCCTGCAACGCGGTCTTTGGCCTGAATGATGAGGCCGCCAAGCGCGGCGTCTGCACGCATTCTTCCGGCAACCACGCGCTCAGCCTGTCGTATGCCGCTGGTCGTCGAGGCATCCCCTGCAACGTGGTGATGCCGCGCACGGCACCGCAGGCCAAGAAGGACGCGGTGCGTCGCTATGGCGGGATCATCACCGAATGCGAACCCTCAACCACCTCGCGCGAGGCGGTATTTGCCGAGGTGCAGGCGCGCACGGGCGGTGAGTTCGTGCACCCCTATAACGATCCCCGGGTGATCGCCGGGCAAGCGACCTGCTCGGCAGAACTGCTGGAACAAACCGACGGTCTGGACGCGGTGGTTGCGCCCATCGGCGGCGGCGGCATGATCTCGGGCACCTGCCTGACCCTGTCGAACCTCGCGCCCGAGGTGAAGATCTATGCCTCCGAACCGGAACAGGCCGACGATGCCTATCGCAGCTTCAAGGCCGGTCACATCATCGCAGACGACGCGCCGGTCACCATCGCTGACGGGCTGAAAGTGCCGCTGAAGGAAAACACCTGGCACTTTGTCTCAAACTTCGTCAGCGACATCCACACCGCCAGCGAGGACGAGATCATCGCGGCGATGAAGATCACCTGGAAATACCTGCGCATCGTGATGGAGCCCAGTTGCGCCGTGCCGCTGGCCACCATCCTGAAGCACCCCGAGGTCTTCAAAGGCAAACGCGTCGGCGTGATCATCACCGGCGGCAATGTGGATCTGGACAAACTGCCCTGGTTAAAGGGTTGAGGAGGACATCATGAACAAGCCCGTAAATATCGAGCAACTCGATGTCGGCTACGACATCCCCGCCGCCATCGGCATGGACGCATCCGAGATCCAGACCCCGGCACTGGTGTTGGATCTGGATGCGCTGGAACGCAACATCCAGAAGATGGGCGATTACGCCAAGGCCCATGGCATGCGCCACCGGGTGCATGGCAAGATGCATAAATCCGTCGACGTGGCGCGGCTGCAGGTCGAGCTGGGCGGGGCCTGTGGTATCTGCTGCCAAAAGGTGTCCGAGGCCGAAGTCTTTGCCCGTGGCGGTATCAAGGATGTGCTTGTGTCCAATCAGGTGCGCGACTCGGCCAAGATCGACCGATTGGCACGGATGCCCAAGCTGGGCGCGCGGACAATCTGCTGCGTCGATGATATCGATAACGTGGCCGACCTGTCCGAAGCTGCTCAGCGGCACGCGACCCAGATCGAATGCCTGGTCGAGATCGACTGCGGCGCCGGGCGCTGCGGCGTGACCACAACGCCTGAGGTCATCGCCATCGCCAAGACAATCGACGCCGCCCCGGGGCTGAAGTTTGCGGGCATTCAGGCCTACCAGGGCGCCATGCAGCACATGGACCTCTACGAGGATCGCAAAGCCAAGATCGACATCGCTGTGGCGCAGGTCAAAGCCGCCGTGGACGGGCTCAAGGCCGAAGGGCTGGAGTGTGACATCGTCGGCGGTGGCGGTACCGGGTCTTATTACTTCGAGAGCACCTCGGGCGTGTATAACGAACTGCAATGCGGCTCTTACGCCTTTATGGATGCCGATTATGGCCGCATCCTCGATGAAAACGGCAATCGCATCGACCGCGGAGAGTGGGAGAACGCCTTCTTCATCCTGACCAGCGTCATGAGCCATGCCAAGGCCGACAAGGCCATCGTAGATGCCGGCCTTAAAGCCCAGTCCGTCGACAGCGGCTTGCCGGTGATCTTTGGTCGCTCGGATGTGGAATACATCAAATGCTCGGACGAACACGGCGTCGTGTCGGACCCGGACGGGATTCTGAAAGTCAATGACAAGCTGCATTTGGTACCCGGTCACTGCGACCCGACCGCCAATGTGCATGATTGGTATGTGGGTGTTCGGAACGGCAAGGTTGAAGCGCTTTGGCCGGTCTCCGCGCGCGGCAAAGCCTTCTGAACCGGGGAAAGGATCATGAAAGATATGACAGACACACCCTTGTTGATCGTCGGAGAAGATCTCTGCCAACAACTGGTTGGCCGCGCCGAGGCATTCGAAGCCGTGCAAGACGTCTTCGCCGCCATGGCGCGCGGCGACGCCTATAACTTCCCGGTCATCCGCGAGGCCATCGGCTATGCCGACGCGCTCTATGGCTTCAAATCCGGCTTCGACCGCGCCGGTCGGGTGCTGGGCGTCAAATCCGGCGGCTACTGGCCGGGTAACATGGACAAGGGTCTGACCAACCACCAGTCCACCGTCTTCCTGTTCGATCCCGATACCGGGCGGCTGTCGGCTCTTGTCGGTGGCAACTATCTGACTGCAGTGCGCACGGCGGCATCCTCGGCTGTCTCTATCGCCAATCTGGCCCGGAAAGATGCCAAGGTTCTGGGCATGGTCGGCGCAGGCCATCAATCCAACTTCCAGCTGCGCGCAGCCGCCGAACAGCGCGACTTTGAAAAAGTCGTCGCTTGGAACCCGCACCCCGAAATGCTGCCTCGTCTAGGCGCGGTCGCGACCGAGCTGGGTCTGGGTTTCGAGGCTGTCACCCAGGAAGAACTGGGAGCGCAAGCGGATGTGATTATCACCATCACCTCGGCCTTTGAACCGCTTTTGATGAAAGACTGGATCAAACCTGGCACGCATCTGGCCTGCATGGGTACCGACACCAAAGGCAAGCAAGAAGTCGATGCCGCGCTGGTGGCTTCGGCCACCGTTTTCACCGACGAGGTCGCACAATCCGTAACCTTGGGCGAGGCGCAACATGCCATCGCAAACGCCACCTTGACCGAAGATCAGATCACCCCCATCGGGGCCGTCATCAACGGCGATCATCCGGGACGCAGCAGCGATGATGAAATCACGCTGTTCGACGGCACCGGCGTCGGCCTGCAAGACCTGGCCGTCGCCTCGGTCGCAGCGCGCCTGGCAGACGAGGCCGGGCTGGCGGAACGCGCCATCCTCTAGATACAAGCCTTTTCAAAACGGCCCCAAAACAGGTTAACCTGTCGGCACCTCTCAGTTCAAAGGTGCCGACCGTGACCATCCGAATGCTGCGCACACTTGTGGCGATTGCAGATACAAAAACCTTCAGCGCGGCGGCAGATGTGGTGCATGTCACCCACGCCGCTGTCAGCCAACAGATGCAAGTGCTTGAGGCTGATCTTGGGGTAACCCTGTTTGATCGCAGCACCCGCACGCCCGAGCTGACCCCGATCGCGCATCAAGTGGTCGAAAAAGCCCGCAAGATCATCACGGACTACGACAATTTAGTCCCCTCCCTTCATGAACAAGGCGAACTGGCCAGCATCATACGGCTTGGCGTCCTGCGCACCACGCTGACAGGTCTGGCCCCGCAGGCCATGGCCCGACTGAAGGCACAACATCCTAAACTGGGCCTGCATCTTAAACCCGGCCTCACCGGTACGCTGCTGGCGGAACTCGCGCGCGGTAACTTGGATGCGGCCCTGGTAACTAGACCCACCATGATGCCTCAGGGCGTCATCTTTCGAACGCTGGTCGCGGAACGGATGCAACTGATCACGGCCCGTGAAGAAATCGGGCAAGATCCGATCACCCTGTTAAAAACGAGGCCCTTTATCCGGTTCAACCGAACCGCCGTTGTGGGTGCGCTGATCGACAACTGGATTCTGTCAAAACGCATCCGCATCAATGAGGCGATGGAGCTTGACGGGTTAGACGCCATCGCCAGCATGGTCCACGCAAATCTGGGCGTCTCCATCGTGCCGCAATTGGCAGTCCAACCTCTGGATCCTCTGCCGGTCAACCAGCTCAGCCTTGGTGCAGACGCACCCCGCAGAGTGTTGGGTCTGATCTACCCGGAAGCTCAGACCAAGGTGACGGCGATGGATGCGCTTTTCAATGCATTGGATGGTGTGATAGCTGCGTCCAAAAGCACCAGACACACGCCTGCGCATGACATTTGAAACGGCTTCTTATCTGATCCTCGGCGCAGCTGCGGGCGGGTTTATCAACGGGCTCGCGGGCACCGGAACGGCGCTCTTTGCACTTGGGTTCTATCTTGTCGTCCTGCCGCCAGTGACTTCGGTCGCAATCGTAGCGCTCATGTCCGTTCTCGCCGGGTTGCAAGGGCTTTGGATCGTCAGGGCCGACATTCTTGCCCAGCCGCGCAGATTGTTGCGCTTTCTCGTGCCCGGTCTGATCGGCGTGCCGCTTGGGTTGGCTCTTTTGAACCAGATCGACGCTGGCACTTTACGGATCGGGGTGGCGGCGTTTCTGATCCTCTATGGCGGTTACTTTGGCTTTCGCGCGACCCTTCCGGCTTTCGAACGGCGCACACCCTGGCTGGATTCCGGGGTCGGCCTGACCGGCGGCATTCTGGGTGGGGCCGCCGCCGTTTCAGGTGCAATCCCTGCGATGTGGCTGTCATTGCGCCCCTGGACAAAATCCGAGACCCGCGCGGTTCTGCAGCCGTTCAATGTGGTCATCCTCAGCACCACGATCTTTTTGCTGTTTGTGAAGGGCGCGTATGATGGCACCGCCGTGAAAGCACTGCTGGTGACCGTTCCTTGCGGTCTAATCGCGGCGCAAATCGGCATCATGGTGTTTCGCCGCCTCAGCGACACTGGCTTCCGACGGCTTTTGATCTTGTTGACGCTACTAGTCGGACTGGGCGTAATGGCAAGCGAGGTCTTATAGTCTACCCGCAAGACCAACAGGAAGGGCCGACCGGGATGCTCACATTCTACTATTCTAAAGGCTCATCTGCACTTGCCGCGCATATCCTTTTGGTCGAGGCCGGGGCGGATTTCACGGCGGTCGAAATCTCAATCCCCGGCGGGGCACATCGCAGCCCGGAATTCTTGCGGAAAACCCCAAAGGGACGCATCCCAGTTCTGGAAACGCCCAAGGGGCTTCTGACCGAAAACCCCGCCATTCTGGAATACATTGCAGCCACCCATCCCAAAGCAGGCCTTGTGCCTGATGGCGACTTTGCGCAGGCTCAGGCACGGTCTCTCTGCGGCTATCTCTGTTCGACCGTACATGTCGCATTTGCCCATCTCAAACGTGGCAGCCGGTGGGCGGATCAAAACGACTCGCTGCAAGATATGCGTCGCGTCGCCCCGCGTAATCTTGCAGCCTCAGCGAAAATGTTGGAACAGCAACTGGAGATGACCCCGTGGGCGATGGGGCCTCAATTCAGCTTTTGCGACCCTTATCTGTTCCTGTTGCAACACTGGATGGCGGCAGTCGATCTGTCACTGGACCCATATCCCAAACTGGCCGCGCATAACAAAGCCATGCGCGCCCGACCGGCAACGCAATCTGTTTTGGCCCTATACGGGTCACCGTAAGACGGACTCAAATCACCTCATCGCGGCGGTCGTCGCTTTCACCGTAGCGCTTCATGACGGCTGGTTTCGTGCCCTCATAGACCTGTTCGATATTCTCGGCGATCTTGGCGTTTTCGCGTTCGAACAAACAGTCTCCGTTCATATCCGAGGCCACGATGAACGGCCCCACCCGTTTGCACCGGATCACCCACATCGCCTGCGCCAGACCAAGTTCCTCGTTCCAATGCACCGCCTCGACGTTTTCCACACCACGCCCCAGCAACGCCCCGGTTCCGTAGCCGACGGTTGACAGGTAAACCGCCCCATTCGGCACGAAATACTCTTTGTAGTCCTTTGAGGACATACCGCCCTTGCCAACGATCAATCGCGCCCCGGTCTTGGCAATCCATTCCGGTAACCATTTAGCAAAGCGGAATGAGGCAGTGGCTGTCACCGCTCCCATATCAAAGGACCCATCCGCATTGATCCGCGCCGCAGGTGAGCAATGGAAATTGGCGGCACTTTCCGAGGGCAACTCCATCGGAATATTCGCCTTATCCTCCAGCGCCCGCATATAGACGCCTTCGCGGGCGGTATACATCAGCCCGGTCAGGTAGACGATATCCCCAAGCCGCAAATCGGCGATGTCTTCGGCACTTGGAGTGGTGGATAGCTCGATCTCGCGCAAACTCATCTGGTCGCCCCATTTTGCATCTCGCGCCATACCTCGCAGGCTGTCTTTAGGGTTTTACCGGAGTTGTCTTTCATCCAGGCCACAAAGTTTCGGTTCATCTTGAAATCATCACCCAAGCGGCTTTTGAAATAACGCCTGACATTCTGAGTGTTGCGGTACTTCGCATCGATGACGGTGTCGTCGCTCAGCTGGGCGGAATGCCAGTCCAAATTGTCACTCATTCCGCCGCCTCCTGCACCGGACCCCAGTCCACCGTTTCACGGCGCTGATACGCCGTGAACCAATCCGGGTCGGTGCGGTGCTCGACCCGGCCATCTGCATGGATGCGCGCCACTGCCCGGCGCGACGACAGGCAGAACGCGTGGACCGACATGGGCATGCCGCCGGTGTGGCAATAGCCAACCTCGATATTACAATCGATCACCATGTTCTTTCCGACAAATCCCATGGCGCCCATGCCAATGGAATTGCCCAATTCCCTGAACTCATCCTCCATCTCGGCAATGCGCGGGTCAGAGTTGCGGCTGCCGACGACCCGAAGGGTCGAGGCACGCTTGCCCAGCGTCATGCAGATGTCCTTGGACCCGCCCAGACCGATCCCAATGATCGCAGGCTGACAGGCCAACCCGCGTTTGCCAAAGGCCATCAGGCTGTCGAGGTAGAACCGTTTGATCCCCTGAATGCCATCCGAAGGGAATAACATCCGGTAGTCAGTGCCAAATAGCCCGCCTTTATGCACAGTAATCAGATCAATCCACGCGCCCTCAGGCTCGAACCCATATTCGATCTCAGGCGCGCCGATGCCGACATTGTTGTCATGATCCGTGCGCCACAACGGATGCACCCGGTTGGGGCGCAGAGGCACCCCGTTTGTGGCATTTGCCGTTGCCCGCCTCAGCGCGGCTTCCAGCGCGACCATGCCGCCCTCAACCTGCGCCTCATTGCCCAGTTTGACGAACCAGCGCGGCACGCCGGTGTCACCGCACATAGCCCGGCGATCCTGTTTGGCGGCCTCGTAATTCTCCAACATCGCTTTCAGGACAAACGATGACAGATCGCCATCCTCGGTCTCAGCCGCCGCCTTCAGCCCATCAAGATAGTCCTGCGGGATCTCGATGGCGGCCTTGTTCATCAGCGTTTCTGCGGTGGATTGGATAAGAGAGATGGGGATCATGTTTTCTTCACCAATCGATGCGTGTTTTTCTTCAGCAATCCCCACCGTTCCAGTTTGTCTGGGTCTTCCCTAAGCGGGTCGTTTGGGTCACGCTCGGACGGGGATTGTTGGAACGCGATGGCACCTGACCGCACAAGCAATCGGCGCAGCTCATCATCCTCGAACCCTCTGATATGCGACTTGATGGTGTAAAAGCTTCGCAACTCCCACCCCTGGCGGTCCAGCAAATGTATGATCGCCGCTTCGGTCGAGGTCTCAAGCTTTAGCTCTTCGCGTATTCTGACATGCTCGTGCCGCGATTGGTAATGCGCAGTGAGATAGGCAACGATGATCGAGGCAAGGATCGCGACGAACCACTGATTTTTCGAAAGCCACTCCCAAACCATGTTTAGCAATTCCATGTCTTCACCTTCTGCTACTGGGCCACCAAAGTCTCGGGTTCACCCTTTGGTAAGATCGTTTCTCCTGGCTTCACAATGGTGAATTGCACAGCCTCCTGCGAAACCTCCACAGCCCCATCGACCTGTTTTGCAACCGTGAATGCGCTGTCTTCCATCGCGCCCGGCTCGGGGAAGTCTTCGCGGTAATGCGCCCCACGAGAGTTTTCGCGCGCCAGCCCGGCCCGGGTGATGACCTCGGATATATCACAAAGAGAGCGCAGGTTCAGCCAGTCATGCCAGCTCAGGTTGAAGGCCAGATTGCTATCGTCGACCCCCACATCCATCAGCGCATTCGACACCTGGGCAATCCCCTGCAATCCGCGCAACATGCCCGCCTCTGTACGCATTACGCCCACATCCTCCCACATCAGGTCCTGCAATTGCTTGCGCAGCGGCAGAACAAGCTCGGGCTTACGTGACAAAGGATAGGTGGCACGGTCAATTTCGGCCGCCAGCACAGATTCATCCGGGTCGCGCAGGGACATTGCCCTTACATCCGCGCCCATTACGTCGCCTGCGATGCCGCCATAAACCGTTGAATTGGCCACGCCATTGCCGCCTAATCGGTTCGATCCATGCGCGCCACCAGCGTCCTCACCCGCGACATACAAGCCTTCCATTGCCGTGCGCGTGTCCACATCCACCACAACCCCGCCCATAAAATAATGCGCGGTCGGCACAACCTCGACCTTGCCAGCCGCCAGATCAAAGCCACTGTCAGCGCAGCGTTTCACCATGCCTTTGAACTTCTGGCGCACATTTTCGGGCCCCAGATGGGACATCGAGATAAACACCCCCTCTTGCCCCGGATCATTGTTCTTGCGCATCTCAGCATAGATGCCCCGGCTGACCACATCCCGCGTGGCCCGCTCACCCTTAGGGTCATAGTCGAACATGAAGCGCTGGCCTGCGTGGTTCAGCAGTTGCCCGCCCGCGCCGCGCAATCCTTCCTCCAGCACCGTGCCTGTCATGCGCGTATGATCGCCCGCCAGCAGACCGGTCGGATGGAACTGCACCATCTCCATATCGCGCAGCGGTAATCCTGCCCACAGCGCCATGGCCAGCCCGTCCATCGTCTTGTCCCCAGAGGGCGTGTGATATCGGTACATGGTCGGCCCGCCGCCAGTGGCCATCAACACGCATTTGGCACGGACAAAACGGAAGTGTCCGGTGCGCATGTCGATCATCAGAACCCCGGACAAGGCACTGCCGTCTTTGCTGGGGATCAGGCCAATCGCGCGATGCTCCTGCAGCTTTTCGACGCCGCTGGCCAAAACCTTCTCCATCAGCCGGTTGATGATCTCGATCCCGGTCAGATCACCCTTGTGCACGGTGCGATCTGCGGTCTGACCCGCGAACGCCTTCTGGTGTAACGAGCCGTCGGGATTTCGGTCAAAGAAACACCCGACCTCGTTTTCCAATTCGCGAATGCGCACAACGGCCTGTTCGCACAAACGCCACGCCATGTCCTGATTGGGCAACCATTTGCCGCCGTGAATGGTATCCATGAAATGGCGCTCAACCGTATCGCCGCCGCCTAGCGCAACGTTATAGCCACCCTGCACCATCCGCGTGCAGCCGCATTTGCCGATCAGACCCTTGACGGCGATGGTAATCCTCGTGCCTTCGAGCGCGGTTTGCTGGGCATGCAGCGCCGCGAACAAGCCCGCACCCCCGCTGCCGAGGATCAGGATATCGGTATCGTGACGGTCGATCCCGGAACGCCGCATCCCTAGATCGCCCGCATCAAAAACAGGGCCGCCAGGAAAAACGAAACCGCCGTTGCCCCGGCTGCCAGTGTTTTTTGTGATGTGTGCCACGGCAACCATTCCAGCGCCATCAGGCGCAAGCCGCCGAACATGTGCACCGATAGCAGGAAGACCAGGCCGAACTCGGCCAGTTTCACGCTGGCAGCCTCGGTCATGACCAGCGCTTCATCCAGCCGCGCCGAGCCGGTCAGGGCCATCGCCAAAACCCAGAAATGAATCGGAAGAAACAGCGCCAGGGCAATGCCAGACAGCCGGTGCAGGATGTAAGCCAACCATAGCGGATGAGCACGAGAATGGATATCGCGCGCAGCCCTCATGCCAACAGCCCCACCGCGAACGTAACCGCCCACACCGCGCGTACGCCTAACGCGAACAGGACCAAACCGACCGCCCACATGAATGCGTCCAATGCCTGGCCCTTCAGACCACCCCATTCAAAAGCAATCACCCGCAGGCCAATAGCCCCGTGAACAGAGACAGCCACGACAAACAGCCCGTAGAACAGAAACCAGATGAGCGACCCCTGGGTGCGTCCCAGGATTTCGGTGGCGCTCAACCCTCCTCGAATGGCATATATCATTACCGCCAGGTGCCCCATTGCCAGCGGGGCCATCAACAGCGCCGTCACGCGTTGTAGCATGTACAGGCGCAGATCCAGCATCAGCGCTTCCTCCGGAACATCAATCTGGCGGTTTCGCGCTTCAACCCCGAAATTGCTGACATCGGATCCAATTCGTTCGGGCAATAGGTGGTGCAGGACCCCATCGAATGGCAATTGTGACACCCACCGTGTCCGGAAACGGCCTCCAGTATTTCTGTGCGCCCGGCGTCCCGGCTGTCATTCACCAAGGTCCAAGCCCGTTGCAACGCGGCGGGTCCTATGTAATCCGGATGCGCAGCCACGGTATCGCAGGCCGCATAGCACACCGCACAGTTGATACATTCGATCCCGGCATTGGCCTCGACCCGCTCGGCACTGGTTTCGTCAACCAGAGCAACGGGGTCATCACGTGTCAGCGCACCATGATGCACACCCTCAGCCGCAACCCATTTGTCAAAAAACGGGTCCATGTCGACAACCAGGTCCTTGATCACTGGAAGATTGCGTAACGGGCCGATCGTGACGCTGTCGCCCTCGGTCACTTTCGAGATATGGGTCCGACACGTCCAGCGCGGCACGCCATTGACCATCATCGCGCATGACCCGCACATCCCAACGCGACAAGCGAACCGATAGCTAAGTGTCGGATCGGCGTTTTGTTGAATCCATGACACCACATCCAGAACGGTTTGACTATCATAGGAAGGCACGTCGAACACCTCGACGCGCCCTGCGCCCCGTTCGATGCGAACCGTAAGCTGTGCCTTTGAATTCATACCCAAGCGCTTTCAGGTGATGTATTGCTGAAAGAAACCATAACCGACAGCTCACCTTAATGAACGCGAAAATTTCTTAAGGTTTGTGTTAGAATTTGTTGCGAAAGAGGTGCCGTCTTGGCCGATCACATACCGTCAGATCTGAAAACTGCGTTGCGCGCCCGTTTTTCCGATGCGCCAGAGACGGTACCAAAGGGTACAGAGCTGTTGCAGTCCATGGCCGCCCGAAGCTCTTGTCGCAGTTTCCGCGACCAGGAGGTTGCGACCAGCCTTTTGGATACGCTCTGTGCCGTAGCCTTGTCAGCGCCCACCAAAAGTGATCTGCAACAGCGCGATATCATCCTGCTGCAGTCAGGCACACAGCGGAAGAAGCTGGCCAATTTGATACCCGGTCAGGATTGGGTGGCCAAAGCCCCGATGGTGCTGATCTTCTGCGGCAACAATCGGCGTCAGCGCCTGTTACACGATTGGACAGGTTTGCCCTTTGCGAACGATCATCTGGACGCCTTCTTCAACGCTGTAACGGATGCCGCTATCGCACTTGGGGCTTTCGTGACAGCAGCAGAGGCAAGCGGCCTTGGGTGTTGTCCGATCAGCGCGGTGCGGAATGAGGCGACTGCCGTAAGTGATCTGCTTGGTTTACCACAACACGTGTTTCCACTGGCAGGTCTGGCAGTCGGTTATCCATCGGCACCTCCCTCAATCTCTCGGCGCTTGCCGCTGAATGTAACCTGTCACGCGGATCGCTATCGCGAACCCGCGCTGCGAGACGCGATTGAAGCCTATGCGCAGGACCGCGCCGCCGCTCAGCCTTATGTTCGCCAAAGGGACGTCGGCCAGTTCGGCACCGGCGCAGGTTACACTTGGATTGACGACAAGACGCGGCAATACAGCCATGCGGAACGCGAAACCTTCGGTGACTATGTCCGCGCACAGGGATTCATCCTGACCTAAACAAAGACGATGGTTGGCAACGACGAGTCATGCAGCGCAAGCCACGCTCAGTGAAGCATGGCCTCGGCGGGACACACGAAGACAGATCGCCCTAGTGTAACCAACAGGCTTGTGACCTGCAGCCCCCCTGCCCTATCACTTCACCATCGAAGCCCGATACCTGACCCGTGTGGGGCTTGCACATTTTGGGACCCGGCGCGCACCACCTGCGTCATTGTTCAGAACAAGGAATTTGAAATATGCCGATCGTGACACAGCCCTGCACCGCCTTTGCGGGCCAAAAGCCCGGAACCTCGGGACTGCGCAAAAAGACGCGGGTGTTTATGGAACCGGGCTATCTGGAATGCTTTGTCCAGTCGATCTTCAACGCCATTGACGGCGGCGCGGGCAAAACGCTGATCATCGGCGGCGACGGTCGGTTCTTCAATGCCGAGGCCATCCAGATCATCCTGCGTATGGCAGCGGCCAACGGCACCGCCCGCGCTATCGTCGGTCAGAACGGCCTGCTGTCCACGCCCGCCGCCTCCAACCTGATCCGCAAACGAAAGGCTGACGGCGGCTTCATCCTGTCGGCCAGTCACAATCCCGGTGGCATCGACGCGGATTTTGGTCTGAAGTTCAACGGTAGCAATGGTGGCCCGGCCTCGGAAAGTCTGACCGAGTCATTCTATGCGCAGTCGCAGACCATCACCCAGTATCGCACGCTGACAACCGATGATGTCGACCTTAGCCAGATTGGCGTGTCTCAGCTTGAGGAGATGCAAGTCGAAATCGTTGACCCGGTCACCGACTATGCAGAATTGATGCGCGAGCTGTTTGATTTTGACGCGATCAGATCGCTTCTGTCCGGTGGCTTCTCCTTACGCTTTGACGCGATGCATGCGGTGACGGGACCTTATGCAACTGCGATCCTTGAACAGGAACTGGGCGCGCCAACAGGTTCGGTGCTGAACGCAATTCCCTCGGTTGATTTTGGCAAAGGTCATCCCGACCCCAACCCGATCTGGGCTAAGCCTCTGGTCGATCTGATCATGTCCCCTGATGGCCCGGATTTTGCCGCAGCCTCCGACGGCGATGGCGACCGCAACATGATCCTGGGCAAAGGCATCTACGTTACCCCATCGGACAGCCTTGCGGTTCTGGCAGCCAATGCGCACCTCGCTCCGGCCTATGCAAAGGGGTTGTCCGGCGTGGCCCGATCCATGCCCACCAGCACCGCTGTGGACCGCGTGGCCAGCCATCTTGGCCTCGATTGCTATGAAACCCCAACGGGCTGGAAGTTCTTCGGCAACCTGCTCGACGCAGGTCGGATCACCTTGTGCGGAGAAGAGAGCGCAGGGACCGGATCAGATCACGTGCGCGAAAAAGACGGATTATGGGCAGTACTCCTGTGGCTGAATATTCTCGCAAAACGCCGGGTTTCCGTCCGCCAGATCATGGAAGACCACTGGCAGACCTATGGGCGCAACTATTACTCGCGCCATGACTACGAAGCGGTGGACAGTGCCAAGGCCGATCAGATGATGTCAGAGCTCATTGCACGGCTCCCGGACCTGCCCGGCAGCGGTGACGGAGAGTTCGTGGTCGCGACCGCCGATCAGTTCTCGTATCACGACCCGGTCGATGGGTCGGTCAGCCACAATCAGGGCATCCGCATCGTCTTTGAAAACGGCAGCCGCGGTGTGATCCGCCTGTCTGGCACCGGAACGGACAATGCCACCATCCGGGTTTATCTAGAAAGCTTCACGCCAAAAGACGGCGACCTGGGTGCTGATCCGCAAAGCGCCCTGAGTGGGGTTGCCAACGCCATCGCCGCGATCACCAAGTTGCAAGAGATTTGCGGGCGGTCTTCTCCAGATGTCATAACCTGATCATCCAACCCTCGCTGCCAAAGACCGCAAGATCAACTAGATCTGCTCAGATTTTAGCACACCCCTCTTGCAGCTCGGATTGCAAGGGGCATGCAGAACCTTTTGAGTATTTTTGATAATCGCCAACCCTAGTGTGGACTATCGTTAACTTACTTTGAACGGCTGCAGATCAAACACACAAATACACAGAACCGGCACCCGCTCAGAGACGACTCCATTGGTCCTACAGGAGGAACCTCATGACGACGTCACCAATCGGGACACCGGAACAACTTCGAGACCCGAATTACTTTCCTGCCATCTATCGCGCAGTACCCTTGGGTATTCAGCACGTGCTGGCCATGTTCGTATCAAACGTGACCCCGGCCATCATCGTAGCGGGTGCAGCTGGGTTTGGCTTTGGCTCGAACAGTCCTGATTTTCCCGAGCTGCTATATCTGATCCAGATGTCGATGCTGTTTGCGGGTGTAGCCACGCTGTTACAAACCGTCACCCTTGGGCCTGTCGGGGCCGCGCTACCCATCGTTCAGGGCACGTCGTTTGCGTTTATTCCCATCATGATCCCGCTGGTCGCCGGGAAAGGCGTGGATGGGCTGGCCGCTTTGTTTGGCGGCGTACTCATTGGCGGCCTGTTCCATGCGCTTCTGGGCACGGTGATCGGCCGGATACGCTTTGCTTTGCCGCCGCTGGTGACTGGCCTCGTCGTTACCATGATCGGCCTGGCACTGGTGAAAGTAGGTATCGAATACGCCGCTGGCGGTGTTCCGGCCAAAGCATCGGGCGCCGAAAGCTATGGTTCTTTGTCTAGCTGGGCCCCTGCTTTAATTGTGGTCGTTGTCACGCTAGGGCTGAAGTTCTTTGCCCGCGGGATGATGTCAATCTCGGCGGTTTTGATTGGTATTCTAGTGGGTTACGTCTATTGCATCCTGGTTGGAAAACTGCCACTCGATGCGATTTCTGGCTCGTGGGAACGCTCTGCCGCCTTCGCCTTACCGCAACCTTTCAAATACGGGTTCGAGTTCTCTTTGGCCGCTGTAATCGGCTTCTGCCTCATGGCATTTGTCTCGGCGATTGAGACGGTTGGCGACGTCTCAGGCATCACCAAGGGTGGTGCCGGGCGCGAAGCCACCGACAAAGAGATTCAGGGCGCAACCTATGCCGATGGTTTCGGCACAGCGCTTGCCGGTGTTTTTGGCGGCTTTCCAAACACATCGTTCAGCCAAAACGTGGGCCTGATCGCGATGACCGGCGTGATGAGCCGCCATGTCGTCACCATTGGCGCAATTTTCCTGATCATTTGCGGGCTTGTCCCCAAGGTGGGCGGCCTGATCCGTACCGTCCCGATTGAGGTTCTGGGCGGTGGTGTGATCGTCATGTTCGGCATGGTTGTCGCAGCAGGTGTCTCGATGCTTTCGGACGTGGTGTGGAACCGTCGGAATATGGTTATCTTTGCGGTGTCCCTGTCCATAGGTCTGGGTCTTCAGCTTGAAGTCATGAATGTCGCACCGGGCTCAGCCAATGCGCTGCAGCATTTACCGGATACGCTGCGCATCCTGGGGGCCTCGGGGATCTTACCGGCAGCGTTGATTGCAATTGTTTTGAACCTGATACTGCCCGAAACACTAGCCGATGAGGCCACCGAAGAAGTCTCAGGTGGCATGGCCGGGCACGGCCGAGGTGAACTGGTGAAAGACGATCACGTCTAAGCAAATCGATGCGGCGGAAGACTGCCGCATCCCGCCTTCGATCAAGACAACAGAATAGAGCTTGATCGAGGGCCCCTTCCCTGAACATCTCCGGCCTATTCCGAGGTTTCAAAGCGTAGCCTGCGTATGTCCGGATCAACCCGGCTGTAAGCTGCCAGCAATCGTGCGCTCCATTTCTGAGCAATGTAATCAGCCATAAAGCGCGAGGGGGCGATCAAGGTGGCCACGCCCCCTGCCCTTTCGGCCTCGCTTAGATGTTGGAACCAACTTGCCCAAAGCTCGGGGTCCCGGCCATGCAAAATGGCCTGTACTTGCGTCCAGACATCATCTTCGGCCCGGTCAGGTAACGCCGCTTTGACCTTGAATGGCACAATATTAGTGGCCGCTTCGGGCTCCTCGGTCATACGCGCTTGGAAATCAGTGCCAATCACAGGCCAGACCTCAGCGGTATCCAACATCAGCTGCTTTAGATCCAGCTCGTATACCGCCACGCGCCCTCGGGCAGCGGGTCGTTTGACCGCAACCCAGCCCATCGCACGAAACTTAGCCATTTCTCGTTTCACCGTGCGTTCATTCACCGACCACAGCCGCGAGATTTCTTCTCGTCCAATCGAAAGCTCATTGCTGCGCCAGTTATACCGCGTGGTGATCAGGGCTACGATACGTAGAATACTGCGCTGACGATGCTTGTCGCCCGACAGAGCATGCACTGTCAGTGCCGATAGAATATCGTACTTGAGGGCCGGTGCATTGCGCCCGACCGGTTTTGCAAGCTGCATCCTCGTTCTCACCGCTCTGGTCTGCCTCATGCGGTTATTACCGCCGTGTCACGCTGTTTGCCAACGCTTTTCGTCATCTTGCAGTAATTAGCGTCCAAAGCTTCGATTCTGTCAAGCAGAGTCTCATTTCAGGCCAGTTTGGGTTTGGGTTCAGATCAATTTAATAAAAGAAATTTGGTGAAGTATTGGTGATGGGGGACATGCAAGATGACCCCCTATTTGGCCATTCTGCCCCCCTAAATGGAGTTGGTGGCCTATTGGTGGCCCCCTAAATGTGGGCGGAGCAGAGATGCGCGGCCGCGGGTTTCATTGCCTTTGACTCCGAATCGCTCAGCGTTGGGATCGCCCTTGTTTTCTTACCCACGGGTAAGTTACATCTTCATAATATTTTCTTTTGCGTAAAGTGCAAATCGGGCGTAAATAGAAAAAAGATAACAAATAGCGTCCGAAGGAACGAGAGCTGAGGCATGTATACGCACGAAGATCTAAACGCATTGCGCAATCAATCGCTGAAACTGCAGGGCTGGATACGGCAGCAGACCTTCAGCCCCGAGATGGAGAAGACGCTCCGTCGCTTCTCTAGTTGGGAAGTGTCCGAGCTGATCTTTCGGATCAACCAGTCGACCTTTCGAGGTAAGCTTGCCGCCGACCCTTCGTTGCCGGGTGGTGAGGTCGAGCCAGATGGCCGACAGCGCTGGTTCAGCCTCGAAGAGGTGAACGAGCTGCGCCGCAGGCTCAAGGTCAACCGCAAATCCCTGATGCCGCCCCGCCCCGCCGGTAAACGCGCCATGCGCGCGGCGGTCGCCAATTTCAAAGGTGGTGCCGGCAAATCGACCGTTGCTTTGCATTTGGCGCATGCGGCTGCGTTGGATGGCTATCGGGTATTGGTCGTAGATTTCGACCCGCAGGCGACGCTTAGCCATTCGATGGGCCTGACCGATGTGGCAGAGGATTTCACGGTCTGGGGTATCATGGCGCGCGATCTGATCCGTGAAACAGAGCGGATGAACAACCGCCCTGCCGCTGCCGAATCCGGCACCGCCCTGCCCCGCCGCGAGCTGCCACCCTCGATCACAGGTATGGGTCTGGGTGATCTGCGGGTCGCTGACTTTATTCGGCAGACCTCCTGGTCGACGATCGATGTGATTCCGTCCTGTGCGAACGCCGCTTTTGTTGAATTTGCGTCGGCCCAGTATCGGCACCTGAATCCCGAATGGTCGTTCTTTGCGGCCGTCTCGCGCTACTTGGATCAGATCCCGGATGATGCCTATGACCTGATCCTATTCGATTGCCCGCCCGCGATTGGCTATCAGTCTATGAATGCGGTCTTTGCGGCGGACATGCTCTATATCCCCTCCGGGCCGGGATATTGGGAATACGACTCGACCACCTCTTTCATTGGTCAGCTGGCCGAAGCGCTCGAGGATTTGGCCTATGGGTTCGACAAGACCTTACCCACGGGTAAGATCGGTCTTCCCAAGACCTTCTGCGAACTTCGTTTCCTGCTGACGCGATACGAGCCGGGCAACGCTCTGCATCTTGCGATGTTCGAGGCGTTCCGCAAAGTCTTCGGCGACAACGTTGCGCAGCACCCGGTGGAAATGACCCGCGCCGTCGAGCAGTCGGGCCGTTTCCTGAGCTCGGTCTACGAGATGGATTACCGAGAGATGACGCGCGAAACGTGGCGGCGCGCACGATCGACCTTTGATAACGTCTATGAGGAATTCCGGGATGTCATGCTGACAGCCTGGGACAAGCTGGAGGATGACGCATGAGCCGTAAACGCAGAATGTTTGACATCGATATGCCGGCAATGGAGGACATCCCAGTCGGTAAGGTTCCAGACAAGGTGCTGGAGAAAAGACGCGGTCCGATGGCTGCAGCGATCTCTGAGAACGCAGATGCCCTGCGCGATCAGCAATCAACCGAAGATACGATCCGCGCCGAAAATGACCGATTGGCGCATGAACTGGTGCGGCTGCGGTCTGAAGGTTTGGTGACCGAGCGTGTGGCGCTTTCGAATGTCGTCACCGAAAAGCTGACACGCGACCGCAAGGCCGGTCCGGATGACGAGTTGGATGAATTGAAGGATTCGATCCGCGACATTGGCCTGTCGAACCCAATTCGGTTGGAGCGTCGCTCGGATGGTCGGTTTGATCTGATTCAGGGGATGCGGCGCTTGTCTGCTTATCGCGCCTTGTATGAGGAAACTGGCGATGAGATTTACGCTGAAATCCCGGCAGGCATTTCGGATGCCGCGGATATCAATGACAGCTACCGGCGCATGGTGGATGAAAACCTCATCCGCAAGGATATCTCATTTGCAGAAATGGGTACCTTGGCGCGCGCCTACGCCGAAGACCCGGCAAATGATTGTGCGGATGTGGATAAGGCGGTGGCAATCCTGTTCAAATCAGCCAGCTACACAAAGCGTAGTTATATCCGCGCGTTTGCCAGCTTGTTGATGATGTTGGACAAGGTGCTGATGCACCCAAATGACATCCCGCGCAATCTGGGTGTCACGCTCAAACGCAAGCTCGATGCTGATCCTGGTCTGGTACGTCAGGTGAGCACCGCCGTAATGAGCGAACCGGAGCGGGACAGCGCGCGCGAGATGGCGATATTGCGGTCGTTTGTAGAGGTCCAAACGGGAACCGAAAAGAAACCGGCGCCCAGCAGTTCAGGAAAAACCCGCCGCGCCAAAACGACGTTTCAAGTGTCGGGAAGGGCAGGGGTCGCCCGATGCTCGGCTTCGAACGGGCGCATAGAACTGAAATATGATCTGGATTTCACGCGCGTAGATCGTAGCAAGCTGGAACAGGCTGTTGCGGTGTTGCTTGATGATCTTCAGGAAGAGGATGATCTTACCCACGGGTAAGAAATTGCCGTCTTGGACCAGAACAAGCACCGGGCTATCAACCCGGTGTTTTGCGTATAGAACTAATGCCAACAAATTCATCACAAGGCCATCTGCATGGTCTACGCAAACCCCTTGGATCTGTAACTGGATCCAGGCGCTGGTTTGCTTCATCTATGGCGCGCCCGCTTGCGAGGCGAGCTCCTTCTTCCAATGAAACACGCGCTAGGATGTGACGTGCCGGTCCAAATCGAGCCCGGACGGGCAGGGCAGTGTTTTGCACAGGCTTTGCACGACTACGGTTGTCGCCGTCTGACACCGTCGCCCTCGGTTGTGCTGCTGTTGAGGTCGCGAGGGCAGTGGGGATCTAAGGCGGACGTCGTTGCCTTGTTCTCGGGCCCAGCGACCCTGGCAGATGCACACAGATCAAAGACCGTTCCACGGTCTGATTGTGAGAGGGCAGGGGGGCAGGACAGGGAGCTAAGGTGTTTGGGCTTCAACGCCAATTCTGTGCCTAATTCCTGATAGAGCTCGTCTTAGGTCGAATAGGGATACAAATCGGGTAACAACAGTGGTTTTGAGGGTTGCAGGTACAGTGTGCAAAATAGATGAAAAAAGATCATTATGAAATTACTGCTGAGACTGTGAACAAACATATGAGGTGTGTTGCAGAAGGGTTTGAGGGTTCAGTTGCGGGCTCTTTTGCAAACTATTGACTGTTGACGCTCGTAAGTGCTTCGAGTGAATGAACATCTAAATTTTGAAGTCGAAAGTCTGTTTTTATGATCTCTTTCAAAGGCGCGCAGTATCCGAAAGATGTGATCCTCTTCGCAGTGTTCTTCTATGTCCGATACGGTGTGTCATATCGCGATCTAGAAGAGATCATGCATGAGCGAGGCGTTGCAGTGGATCACACGACGCTGAATTGCTGGGTGACGCGGTATGCAGGCGCAATCGCTGAAGCCGAGATCGGGCCGATACCAGGCATACGCATCAATCTACGCACGTCTGCATTCAGAAGGGCATGTTGCGGGATCATCTTAGAATAGCCATCGACTCGTTCGGTCAGGCCGACGAACTGATAGCACTGGATACCGAGCATACCGTTGGCGATCTCTGGCATTTCTGGATGGTCGCCATCAAGGTGACGCTTTGCAAAAGTCGTCACTGCTTCGATTCCAATGGGCAAGATAAGCCCACACTCACTCAAAAGACTGTGGATTATGCTGGCCAGCTGGGTGCGCTGCCGGACGGCCAGATCTAGAGTCCGGTGGATTGAGAGAATGGCTTGCTGCTCTTCCGTCTTGATCTCGACAAATCGCATGGTTGGTCGACGGGCCGCCTAACAGATTGCCTCAGCACTACGATCGCCCGCTGCACAAATTGGGGCCGACAGCGACAACCCGGCTTATTTAGAAACTGGTCTTAGCCATAGCCCAAGCAATGCTTAACGAGATCATATTTCTCAGAAGCATCGTCGATTTCTAAGATTGCAGAAAGGCTGCGCCCATGTGGGTAGCGACTCTCGAAGCGCCTAATAGAGGATCTCGATATGACAATTGAAAAGACGGATACGCTGGTTGTTGGCGGAGGACAGGCCGGTATCGCGGCCAGTGAGCATCTGAGCAACAATAATATCCCGCATATCGTGCTGGAAAAGAACCGCACTGCTGAAGCTTGGCGCACCGGTCGCTGGGATGCGCTGGTGGCCAATGGCCCGGCTTGGCATGACCGTTTCCCGAATATGCTGTTCGAAGGTAACGATCCCGATGAGTTCGTTACCAAGGACCGCTTTGCGCAGTACCTGATTGATTATGCAACCATGATCAAGGCACCGATCCGAGAAGGCGTAGAGGTGGTAGAAGCAACGCGACAGCCGGGAAAAGGTGGTTTTCTGGTAACTACCAGTGCGGGTGAGATCGAGTGCAATCGCATCATCGCAGCCACGGGCGCGTTCCAGCACCCAGTCATTCCGCCGATCGTACCAGAAGAGGCGGGCATCGACCAAATTCACTCTTTCTACTACAAGAACCCAAAACAGCTGGCCGACGGCGCCGTGATGGTCGTGGGGGCAGGTTCATCGGGCGCTCAGATCGCAGATGAGTTGAACCGTGCAGGCCGGAAGGTCTTTTTGTCGGTTGGCCCGCATGACCGTCCTCCGCGTCGCTACCGAGGCCGTGACTTCGTTTGGTGGTTGGGCGTTCTGGGACTGTGGGACATGGCTGCACCAGCACCGGGCACAGAACATGTGACCATCTCGGTCAGCGGTGCCTACGGTGGCCGCACGATGGATTTCCGCCGCTTGGGCAATGAAGGCGTGCGCCTGACGGGCCTAACCGCTGGCTATGCCGATGGCGTTTTGAGCTTCAAGGGCGACCTGCAGGAGAACGTGGCGAATGGCGACGCAAACTATAAGGAAGTTCTGGACATGGCCGACGCCTATGTCGAACGCACCGGCATTGCCCTGCCGGAAGAGCCGGAAGCTCGCATCGTACACCCTGACCCGGACAGCCTCGCCATCCCGCTGACTGGTATCAACTTGGCCGAAGAAGGCGTAAGCACGATCATCTGGGCGACCGGCTTCCGTCAGGATTTCAAATGGCTTAAGGAGGACGCCTTTGATGAACGCGGCGCGCCGGTACACCAGCGCGGTGTTTCCAAGGCCCCGGACGTCTACTTTCTGGGCTTGCCATGGCAATCGCGTCGCGGTTCGTCGTTCCTGTGGGGGGTCTGGCATGACGCCAAATACGTGGCCGACCAGATCGCGATCCAGTGCTCCTACGGCAAGTACGAAGGCGAAGCCGCCGTTGTCGCCTCCGCGGCAGAATAAATCGACAAAAGCAGGATTCTGAAATGACGCATACACGCATCCGTAAATTCAATACCTCCGACACTTATCCCGAGCAAAATCTGGACAACGACCTGTGCCAGGCTGTCGTCACGCAGGGTGGTAAAACCGTCTATCTGCGCGGCCAGTGTCCACAGAACTTAGACGACGCCGTCAATATCGACAGCCATGATCCGGTCGAACAGACACACAAGGTCATGCAGAACATCAAGCAGTTGATCGAAGAAGCCGGCGGCTCGATGGATCATCTGGTGAAGGTTGTCGTCTACATCACCGACGTCCGCCATCGCGAAGCGGTTTATCGCACCATGGGTGAGTATATCAAAGGTGTGCATCCCTGCTCGACCGGGCTTGTTGTGCAAGCTTTGGCGCGGCCCGATTGGCTTGTTGAAATCGATGGAACTGCAGTTATTCCCGATTAACTCGGGATGGCTGGGCTGCGCTGGCTCCCTTCTCCCCTTAGTTCAGCGCGGCCCAGTCTCGAATTTGTCTACAGGAGTCCGTCATGACTTTTTCTCTGGTTGCGCGCTGTCCGGACACTGGAATGTTTGGGTTGGCCATTTCGTCGTCTTCTCCGGCTGTCGCCGCCCGTTGCTCGTTCGCGCGCGCAGGGGTTGGTGCTGTTGCTTCGCAGAATGTCACTGATCCCAGCCTCGGTCCCCTCACACTGGATCTGATGAAACAGGGCCTGTCGGCAGCCGATGCGATGGCCGAGGTCGTGAAGCGTGGAAAATTCATCGAATACAGGCAGGTTCTGGCTGTTGATGTATACGGTACGACCGCGATCCACTCAGGTCCCAACTCTTTGGGCATCTGGACACAAGCACAAGCTGAGAATGTTGCGTCTGGCGGCAATCTTTTGGCCAACGACACTGTGCCGCAAGCGATTGTCGATGGTTTCCTGTCCGCGTCGGGTCATATCGGTGACCGTTTGATTGCAGCGATGCGTGCCGCACTTGCCGCTGGTGGTGAGGCCGGTTCGGTTCATTCTGCCGGGATGAAAATCGTGGACAAGGTCAGCTGGCCGGTGGTGGATCTGCGCTGCGACTGGACCGAAGATTGCCCGATCGAAAACATCGCGACCGCCTGGGACATCTACAAACCGCAACTTGACGCTTACATCCAGCGTGCGCTGGACCCGCGCGAAGCGCCCTCATACGGCGTGCCGGGCGACGAATAATCAGGGAGATTCCGAATGCTGGACTATTCACACGAAGACTGGAAAACCCGTGCCGCGAACCTGAAATTCAAAGGCCAGGCATTCATTGATGGCAAGTTCGTCGACGCGGCATCGGGCAAGACATTTGATTGTATCAACCCCGCCACCGACGAGGTTTTGGTGCAGGTAGCCGAAGGAGACGAAGCTGACATCAATCGTGCCGTCGAAGCAGGTCGCGCTGCGTTTGAAGACGGGCGCTGGTCGCGTATGGCCCCTGGTGACCGCAAAGAGATATTGCTGAAGCTGGCCAACCTGATCCGCGCTAATCTCGAAGAGATGGCACTGCTGGATAGTCTGGATATGGGTAAACTGGTCACCGATGCTGTCACTGTGGATGCACCTGGATCGGCGCATTTCTTCCAGTGGTATGCTGAAGCTATCGACAAAATCTATGATGAGGTTGCCCCCACCGCACCCGGCGATCTGGCGCTGATCTCTCGCGTGCCTTTGGGTGTTGTAGGCGCGGTAACGCCCTGGAATTTCCCACTGGACATGGCGACCTGGAAGGGCGCCGCAGCGCTAGCGGCAGGTAATTCGGTCGTTTTGAAGCCGGCAGAGCAATCGCCCCTGTCGGCGCTGCGGCTTGCAGAATTAGCGGCGGAAGCTGGTGTGCCTGATGGCGTCTTCAACGTAGTGCCTGGCTTCGGTGTCACGGCTGGCCGGGCCTTGGGGCTTCACATGGATGTTGACTGCCTGGCTTTCACCGGCTCGACCGTGATTGGCAAGATGTTCATGCAATACTCCGGCCAATCGAATTTGAAACAGGTCTGGCCAGAGACCGGGGGTAAAAGCCCCAATCTGGTTTTTGCTGACTGCGAGGATCTGGATGCGGCAGCCGACATGGCGGCATTTGGTATCTTCTTCAATCAGGGCGAAGTGTGCTCGGCCAACTCGCGTCTGTATGTTGAACGTTCCATCAAGGATGCTTTTGTAGAGAGACTGATCGCGCGTGCCAACAATATGCAGCCCGGCGACCCGCTGGATCCGGCGTCTAAAATGGGTGCGATCGTGGATGCAAAACAAACGCAAGGCATCATGCGCTTTGTAGAAGAAGGCAAAAAATCTGCCAATCTGGTCGCCGGTGGAGAGCAGGTGACAGTCGGTGGCAAAGGCTGCTTTATCCAGCCGACGATCTTCGATGACGTAACGCACGACAATCCCCTGGCTCGGGACGAGATTTTTGGCCCGGTTCTGTCTGTTATCCCTTTTGACTCGGAAGATGAAGCGGTGGCAATGGCCAACGACTCGATCTACGGCTTGGCGGCTTCCGTTTGGACGGACAACCTTAGCCGAGCGTGCCGCGTATCCGACAAGCTGATGGTGGGTACGGTGTCGGTGAATACCGTCGATGCCCTGTCGGCGCAGACCCCATTCGGGGGAATGAAACAGTCAGGGTTTGGCCGGGACTTGTCCTTGCACTCGCTTGAAAAGTATACTGCTTTAAAAACAACGTGGATCAAGTACAAGGCTTGAACCAACCATAAAAAGAGACTGCCCTTGCCGATCAGATACACGTTACGTCAGCTTGAATATTTCGTAGCGGTCGGCGAGGCGGGCTCAATCGCAGTTGCCTCTGAAAAGGTTAACGTATCGTCGCCCTCAATTTCGGCGGCAATTTCTCAGCTAGAGAAAGAATTCGGATTGCCTTTGTTTGTGCGTCAGCACGCGCAGGGACTTTCTCTGACTCAGGCGGGACGGGCGATGTTGGATCAGGCGCGTATCGTGCTGCGCGAAGCCGAAGGTTTGATGGACCTAGCTGGCAGCATTGTGGGTGTTGCGCGGGGGCCATTGAATGTTGGATGCCTTTCGACATTCGCCCAAATGATCCTGCCAAGCATAAGGCGCAATTTCGAGGATGCTTTTCCCGAAGTTCGCGTGCGTCAGTTCGAGCTGAACCAGGCAGATATCTTCAGTAATATTCGCCGGGCTGAGATCGATATAGCGCTTACCTACAACCTTGATATTCCAGCCGATCTTCGGTTTATTTCACTGACCGAGCTCCCACCCTACGCATTGGTTTGTGAAGGTCACCCGCTCGCCAAACATCCCTTCGTTTCGGTAGAGATGCTGGCGGATCATCCAATGGTGCTACTCGATTTGCCTTTCAGTTCTGAGTATTTCCTATCGTTCTTCCAGAAGATCGGAAAAAAGCCATACATTGCTGAGAAAACCAAGGACATGGCGGTAATGCGAAGTCTGGTTGCGAACGGATACGGGTTCGGGCTGGCAAACATCAAACCATTGAATGATCTGTCACCAGATGGAAAACCTCTTCGGACGATCCCTTTGCTTGGCAATGAGCGGCCAATGCGCCTTGGATTGCTGATGGCGACGGACGCGGAAAACACGATTTCAGTCAAGTCTTTCATCAATTACTGTGCTGATTTGGTGGAAGAAAATGCCTTGCCGGGAATTGAGACGAAAAAGAAGTGAGCGTGACCGCGTTAGAGCAAAACTAATCGTTGATTTCGCAAGCCCAACTTTAGGGCGGTACATTTACCTGTATCTTAAACGTCGACTCTGAAACGAAGGAGGCGGCATTGCGCGACCCACGTTACGATATCTTGTTCGAGCCGGTACAAATCGGACCACTCACGGCAAAAAACCGATTTTATCAGGTTCCGCACTGCAACGGTGGCGGTTATCGTGATCCGTCCGCGGCTGCCGAGATGCGCGGTATCAAGGCCGAGGGCGGTTGGGGTGTTATATTCACAGAGCAGTGCGAAATGCACCATACCTCAGAGATTACTCCGTTCATCGAACTTCGCCTGTGGGAAGACAAGGACATCCCGCAACTGCGCAAGATGTCCGAAAAGATGAAAACACACGGTGCATTGGCCGGTATTCAGTTGGCTTACTCCGGCATCAATGGCCCGAACCTTTACACTAAGGAAGTGCCGCTGGCGCCCTCTGCGCTTCCGATCAGGACCTTTACCAATGATCCGGTTCAGGCGCGCGCGCTGTCGAAATCTGACATTCGCGATCTGCGGCGATGGTTCGTGAATGCGGCAAAGCGCTCGAAAGAGGCAGGTTTTGATTTGATCAACCTCTATGGTGCCCACGGCTTTGGCATCTTCCAGCACTTCCTGAGCCGTGCCACCAACCAGCGCTCGGATGAATATGGCGGTAGCCTGGAAAACCGCGCCCGGTTCAGCCAGGAGGTGATCAGTGACATCAAGGATGCCGTCGGCGATACCATGGGTATCGCTCTGCGTGTCAGCCTGGATGAGACCATTGGTGAGCTTGGTTTCTCGAACGCTGAGGTGCGTGATTATATCGAGATGAACAAAGACCTGCCCGACCTTTGGGATCTGGCGCAGGGTACATGGGAGGATTGTTCAGGCCCCTCGCGATTCAAGGATGAATCGGCGCAGGAAAACCTGGTGCGCGGCATTCAGGAACTGACTGATAAACCGATTGTGGGTGTGGGCCGCTTCACTTCGGCAGATACGATGGTCAAGCAGATCAAATCGGGCGTCCTGAATATGATCGGCTGTGCCCGTCCGTCTATTGCCGACCCGTTCCTGCCGAAAAAGATCGAGGAAGGTCGGATCGACGATATCCGCGAATGCATCGGCTGCAACATCTGCATTACCGGCGACATGACCATGTCGATCAGCCGCTGCACCCAGAACCCCACCTTCATGGAAGAGTGGCGCAAGGGTTGGCACCCTGAACGGATGAACCAAAAGGGCGATAGCGAAAACGTGCTGGTCGTGGGTTCCGGCCCTGCTGGCTTAGAAGCAGCGCGCGCGTTGTCTGAACGTGGCTATGACGTAGCAATTGCCGAAGCCACTACAACGCTGGGCGGTCGAGTTGCCAAGGAACGTAAACTCCCGGGCCTCAGCGCTTGGGGCCGCGTTCTGGAGTATCGCGAATACCAGATCAGCCAGAAGCCGAATGTTGAAACCTATTTTGAAAGCGAATTGGATGCTGAAAGCATTCTGGAATTCGGGTTCGAAAATGTCTGTCTAGCCACCGGTTCCACATGGCGGCGTGATGGTGTTTCGCGTCAGCACGTTGTACCAATGCCCATCGCCGAAGGGGCCAAAATCTATACCCCTGACGATCTGATGGATGGCACGATTCCCGAAGGCCGTGTCGTTGTTTATGACGATGACCACTATTACATGGGTGGCGTTCTGGCTGAAATGCTGGCCAAGAATGGGGCGCAGGTCACACTGGTGACACCGTCAGCTTTTGTCAGTGACTGGACCAACAACACACTGGAACAGATTGCGATCCATCCACGTTTGGTCGAGGCTGGTGTCGAGATCGTGTTGAACCAGGGGATCACAGAAGTCCACCCCGATCATGTTGTGTCCAATTGCACCTATACCGACCGGACCTGGAAGATCGAAGCGGATTCCGTGGTCATGGTCGCGTCGCGCGTCGGAAACGACCAGATATTCGAGGACCTGATGGCCCGCGAAGGCGATTGGGCAGATGCGGGGATCAAGACCGTCAAGCTAATCGGTGATGCCAACGCACCGGGACCGATTGCCTGGGCGACTTATGCGGGTCACCGCTATGCCCGTGAGCTGGATACGCTGGATATCGGAGATGACCTGCCGTTCCGGCGAGAAATCACAGAATTGGCCGTCGACTGATATGACACTGACCCTAGACATACTTGATCGGCTTGTTGAGTTTGACACAATCAGCGCCAAATCCAACCTCGAATTGATCGATTATGTCACTGATTATCTTGCAGAGCGGGGATTTTCCGTGCACCGAATTGGCGACCCAACAGAAGCCAAGGCAGGAATCTACGCTGAAACTGGCCCGACTGGTCCGGGAGTGTTGTTGTCAGCCCATACCGATGTCGTGCCGGTCGAGGGCCAGCCATGGTCTCGCGATCCGTTTCGTCTGACCCGCGAAGACGACAGAGTTTACGGGCGCGGCACTACCGATATGAAGGGATATATCGCGTCAGTGCTGTCGTTGGCGGATCGAGCGGCCCATGTTGAACTGAAAGAACCTCTGAAAATCGTACTGTCTTATGATGAAGAGGTTGGATGCGTGGGAATTCAGCAAATGCTGGATCAACTCACGCCATTGATCGGCCAACCACGCGCCTGTTTCGTCGGGGAACCGACGGAAATGCAGGTAGCTGTTGGGCACAAGGGCAAAGCGGCTCTACGCGCAGTGTGTCATGGGCAAAACGGTCATTCCGCGCTGGCCCCACAGTTTGTCAACGCGTTGCATCTTGCGGCCGACTTCTTGATCGAGTTGCGCACGATTCAGGATGATTTTGCCTTTAACGGCGCGCGGGACGACGCTTATACCATTCCCTATACGACGGTTCACGTTGGAAAACTCTCAGGCGGCATGGCACTGAACATTGTTCCCGACCGAGCCGAGCTGATATTCGAATACCGCCACTTGGCTGTTGATCGTGCCGAGGACATATTAGACCGTATTCAGCAAGCGGCAGATCGCACAGCGAGACCCTATCACACAGTTTGGCGCGGGGCTCGGATCGACGTTGAACAGTACAACGCTTATCCCGGACTAAACGTCAGCGACGACGATCCCGTGGTTGCCTACGCTCAGAAACTAGCACAACGCACCACCACCAAAGTTGCCTTTGGAACCGAGGCCGGGTTCTTTGTGATGCTTGGCATTCCTACCGTGGTGTGCGGACCGGGTTCGATGGAAGGGCAGGGGCACAAGCCCGACGAATACCTGTCGCTTCAGCAATTGTCTGTGTGTGACGCGATGATGGACCGTATCCTTAACGATCTCAAAGCATGAGGCCTAAAGCATGTCTATGACCCCCTATCTTCAGAACAAGAAACGAGATGCATTGGATTTGTGGGGCAACCCCGAATCTATTGGTTCGGAGACAATTGAAGGCGATATCAAATGCGCCGGCAGTTTCGACATCGGAAATCCGGATGCGCCTGTGTTCGGTGGCCAATACAGCGTCACACGCGGCAAATATCGAGTAACTTATGGGTTCCACGAACATGCCACCTTATTGGATGGTGAAGTTGCCCTGACCAACGAAGCGACGGGCGAAACCGTGGTTTATCGGCCTGGTGATAGCTGGATCATTGCAAAAGGAACGCCCATCGTGTGGGACATCCGCTCCGACGAAGCACGCAAATCTTACATTGCCGTAACTTTGGACGTGTAACACACAGTGTGGTCCCCCGATCCAAAACGGCTAGAGAGTTGCCGAGGTTTGTCTTAAGCAGAAAACCCTACAACCTAGATGCACAGCTCTAAAGGTCAGGGATCGGTAGCAAAACACCACGAATTGCCTGAAAGATCAGTTGATTTTATGCACAAATTTTCAATTGTTTTACGCCAATTAGCGTCTCTGAAAGGCAACCTAAAGTAGCTTCAGAAATCATATGAACCCGGTCGTGACGGGTTGATACAGTTTGGCTCAGCTAACCATTTGATCTTTACATATTGGGATAGTTCGGGCCATCCCCACCCTGCGGTGTGGTCCAGGTGATGTTCTGGCTGGGGTCCTTGATATCGCAGGTTTTGCAGT
>NZ_JBQFYL010000020.1:0-52684 GCF_056541465.1 Ruegeria sp. AH12
CTGCGGTCAGCGTGGTCTTACCATGGTCAACATGCCCAATCGTGCCGATGTTGACGTGCGGTTTTGTACGCTCAAACTTTTCCTTTGCCATGATGGCCTCCTTTTTCGGTAATGAAGGGAGCCCCTGACCAGAGCTCCCTCAAATCTTCGCTTATGCGTATTTCGCCTGGATCTCGTCCGAAATGTTCTGCGGAACCGGATCGTAATGGTCGAACTGCATGGTGAACTGGGCACGGCCCGACGACATCGAACGCAGAGTGTTGATGTAGCCGAACATGTTCGCCAGCGGAACGAACGCGTCGATCGCGATCGCGTTGCCGCGCGGTTCCTGACCAGAAACCTGGCCACGACGCGAGGTCAGGTCGCCGATGATACCGCCGGTGTATTCTTCCGGGGTGATCACTTCGACCTTCATGATAGGTTCCAGCAGTTTCGCGCCAGCTTTGCGCATGCCTTCACGCATACACATACGGGCCGCGATTTCGAACGCCAGAACGCTCGAGTCAACGTCGTGGAACTTACCGTCCAGCAGGGCTACCTTGAAGTCGATCACGGGGAAGCCAGCCAGCGGGCCGCTGTCCATGACCGAGTTGATGCCTTTTTCAACACCCGGGATGTATTCCTTCGGAACGGCACCACCAACGATGCGGCTTTCGAACGAATAACCTTCGCCCGGCTCGGTCGGCTGGATTTCCAGCTTAACTTCACCGAACTGACCCGAACCACCCGACTGTTTCTTGTGGGTGTAGGTGTGCTCGACCGGCATCGAGATGGTTTCGCGATAGGCCACCTGCGGTGCACCAATGTTCGCTTCAACCTTGAACTCGCGCTTCAGACGGTCAACCAGAATGTCCAGGTGCAGTTCGCCCATGCCTTTCATGATGGTCTGACCCGATTCCAGGTCGGTTTCCACGCGGAAGGACGGGTCTTCGGCGGCCAGACGGGCCAGACCCTGGGACATCTTCTCTTGGTCGCCCTTGGTTTTGGGCTCAACCGCGATCTCGATCACTGGATCGGGGAAAGTCATGGTTTCCAGAACCACCGGATCCTTCGCATCACACAGGGTGTCACCGGTGGTGGTGTCTTTTAGACCCGCCAGCGCGATGATGTCGCCTGCAAACGCTTCTTCGATCTCTTCCCGGTTGTTGGAGTGCATCATCATCATACGACCGATGCGCTCTTTCTTACCTTTGGTCGAGTTCAGGATCGAGTCACCCTTGTTCATGGTGCCCGAGTAGATCCGGGTGAAGGTCAGCGAGCCAACGAAGGGGTCGTTCATGATTTTGAACGCCAGACCCGAGAAGGCCATTTCGTCGTCTGCACGACGTGCGATGTCACGAACTTCTTCCTCGTCGCCGGGTTTGAAGCCCATGTAATCGACAACGTCCAGCGGGCTGGGCAGATAGTCGATCACAGCGTTGAGCAGCGGCTGAACGCCTTTGTTCTTGAACGCCGAACCACCCAGAACGGGAACGAACGCGATGTCCAGAGTGCCCTTGCGCAGCAGGGCGCGCAGGGTCGGAACGTCGGGCTCATTGCCTTCCAGGTATTCCATCATCGCGTCGTCGTCCATTTCGACGGCCGCTTCGATCATCTTGCCACGCCATTCGTCAGCCATGTCTTTCAGGCTGTCGCGGATCGGTGCTTTGATCCAGCTTGCGCCCAGATCTTCGCCCTGCCACAGCCACTCTTCCATAGTGACCAGGTCGATCAGACCTTCAAGCTCGGACTCGGCGCCGATCGGAATACCAACCGGAACAGCGCGTGCACCGGTGCGGTCTTCGATCATGCGAACGCAGTTGAAGAAGTCTGCGCCGATCTTGTCCATTTTGTTAACGAAAACCATACGCGGAACCTTGTAACGGTCAGCCTGACGCCACACGGTTTCGGTCTGGGGTTCAACACCGGCGTTTGCGTCCAGAACGCAGACGGCACCGTCGAGAACCGCCAGCGAGCGTTCAACTTCGATGGTGAAGTCAACGTGGCCGGGGGTGTCGATGATGTTCAGGCGGTGCTTGGGGGTATCGGCGGTCTGACCGTCCTCGGTGCGCTCCCAGAAAGTGGTGGTCGCAGCCGAAGTGATGGTGATGCCGCGTTCCTGCTCCTGCTCCATCCAGTCCATGGTGGCTGCACCATCGTGCACCTCACCGATGTTGTGGGATTTACCAGTGTAATACAGGATACGCTCCGAGCAGGTGGTCTTACCTGCGTCGATGTGCGCCATGATACCGAAGTTACGGTATAGTTCGAGCGGATATTCGCGTGCCATTTTTGATAAGCCTCTGAATTACCAACGGTAGTGGCTGAAGGCTTTGTTCGCCTCGGCCATCTTGTGGGTGTCTTCGCGCTTCTTCACGGCGGTACCGCGGGACTGTACAGCGTCCAGCAGTTCACCGGCGAGGCGTTCTTCCATGGTGTTTTCGTTGCGGCCGCGCGCAGCAGTGATCAGCCAGCGGATGGCCAGTGCTTCGCGGCGCTCGGGGCGCACTTCGACCGGAACCTGATAGGTTGCACCACCAACCCGGCGCGAGCGAACCTCGACCGACGGTTTGATGTTGTCGAGCGCTTCGTGGAACACTTCGACCGGTGCGCGCTTGATCTTGTTCTCAACGCGGTCAAACGCGTTGTAGACGATGCGCTCTGCGACCGACTTCTTGCCGTCGATCATCAGGTTGTTCATGAATTTGGTCAGAACCTTGTCGCCAAATTTGGCGTCAGGCAGGACTTCGCGTTTTTCGGCGGCGTGACGACGTGACATATCAGCCTCTCCTTCTTACTTGGGACGCTTCGCGCCGTATTTCGAACGGCGTTGCTTACGGTCTTTGACGCCCTGAGTATCCAGAACACCGCGCAGGATGTGGTAACGCACACCGGGAAGGTCTTTTACACGGCCACCACGGATCAGAACAACCGAGTGTTCCTGCAGGTTGTGGCTTTCACCGGGGATGTACGAGATCACCTCGAACCCGTTGGTCAGGCGCACCTTGGCAACCTTACGCATAGCCGAGTTCGGTTTCTTCGGTGTGGTGGTGTACACGCGGGTGCAGACGCCGCGTTTCTGCGGGCACTGCTCCAGGTGCATGGACTTCGAGCGTTTTACTTTGGGCTGCCGCGGTTTGCGGATCAGCTGTTGAATAGTTGGCATTCCGGTTTCTTCCCCGTTTTGCAACACACATGACATGCACGCGGTTGCGTGCGGTTAAATTCGCTGCACTCATGCGTCCACAAGCGCAAAACCCGCGAGCGTTCCCATTCCGAGGTGAACGTCGCGGTTTGTTATCAGAGGGCGCGAACGATAAAAGTGTCCGGGCCTTGACCAGTTCATTACTGAAATCGGTTATGGGGCGGCCCCCGGTACCGAGATGTCGCGCGTATTAAGGGGAGTCGGCCCAAGTGTCAACAGCCCGGCATTAACAGCGTGATCCGCTCCGCTCGCGCCCGAGTGTCTTTCGGTTGCCGCGGGTCTAAAGCAACGCCATAGTAGCCGGAAGAGCGAAAAGAACAGGTTCTCAATGCAGGTCATCGGACTGTGCCGTTTCTCGTTTCCGGCTTTGGGCAGCTTTCAGATCGAACATGAAACGATCGACGAGCGGCGGCATCATCTGTATAACCCCAACCGGCTGGAAGAACGGTTCCGGCTGTTCGAATCCTCGACCCTGCCGTGTTTCCGCGAACAAACGGATGAGGACTTTGAGCTGCTGGTCGTAGCAGGTGACTGTCTTCCGAAACAGGCCCGCGACCGACTGCATGATCTGACGGCGGATGTGAAACAGGTTCGGATTGTTTCAAAACCTGCCGACAGCGGGTTGAAGACACGCCAAGTGATGCGTGATGTCCTAAACGAAGCCCGCATCGACGCGGATCAGCCCTGCATTCAGTTCCGGCATGATGATGACGATGCCGTATCCGTTGATCTGGTCGAACGCCTGCGCATCGCCATCCACGAAGGCCGCGGCCTGATCGAAACTCATTCAACCGTTGCCGTTGATTTTTGCCACGGTTTTCTGGCGCGTTGTGATGCAGATGGCATTCAAGCCGCGCGTGTTTTTATCAATCAATTGGGCGTCGGACTCGGTATGTATGTTGCTGGCGGCTGCGACAAAGCCATTATCAGCTATACCCATAACAAGATAGGGCGGTCGATGCCCGTGATCTCATACGGGGACGCGCCGATGTGGGTGCGGACGCTGCATGGGTATAACGACTCTCCTCACGCCCGCAAGAACAAGGTCGTCCTGCAGCCCCTGACCCCCGAGATGGAAGGTGAGTTTATCGCCCGCTACGCCATTGATCAGGAGGTCGTGCGTAAGGTGCATGGCGCAGCATGACGCGCCCGACCTCCATGCCCGTCATTGGCCTATGCCGGTTTTCCTACCCCGCCATTGGTGGCTTTCAGGTCCAGCATGAGACAACCGAGGAACGGCAGCGCTACCTCTATGCTCCTGCACGTCTGGAAGAGAGGTTTCGTTTGTTCGAAGCCTCGACCCTGCCCTGTTTCCGCAACCAAACAGATCAAGAGTTTCAACTGCTGATCCTGATCGGGGACTGCCTGCCCAAACCCGCCCATGATCGTCTGCGTGATCTGACCGCCGGAATGTCGCAAGTGCGGATCATACAAAAACCCCCTGCCCGACACCGGCGTTTGATGAAAGAGCTTCTGAACATCGCCCGCACCGACCCGGACCAAGCCTGCCTGCAATTTCGCCATGACGACGATGATGCCGTCTCGGTAGATTTTGTGGAGCGTCTGCGCCAAGCCGCTCAGGATTGCGCCGGTCTGATGCAAAATCATGAGACTGTGGGGATCGACTTCAATTGCGGTTATCTTGCGCGAATGAATGCGGATGGCGTGCAGGCCACAATGGTGCATCGGCCGCTGGTCACTGCTGGCCTGGGTATGTATGTGCGCGGTGGAAGCTCTGCCACCATCATGGGCTATACCCATAACCGGCTGGGTCGCATCATGCCGGTCGTCAGCTATCCGGACGCTCCAATGTGGGTGCGCAGCCTGAACGGGTTCAACGATTCACCTGCCACACGCCATGCGCAGATCGAATTGAAGCCTTTGGACCTCGCACACGAAGCAGAGTTTCGCACCCGCTTTGCCATCGACACACAGACCGTGCGGCGCGTTCACACCTCGGGCTGACGCGCACGCGTCCGAAACAGCGTAAACAGGCCCGAGCCAACCACAAGCATCGCACCCATCATGGTAATCGCATCTGGCCAGTCCCCAAAGACCAGCCAGCCCAACCCAAGCGCCCACAGTAAACCGGTATAGCGAAACGGCGCGACGAAACCGACCTCACCAACACGCATCACCATGACACTGCACAAATAGGCAACCAGAACGAATATTGCAGCCGAAACAACCAATCCGCCCGTGGCGACAGAGACCGGCACCCATCCTTCAAAGATCGATACAATCCCGGCCGTCACCGTGATCGAGAACGAGGTCGCAAGCGTAACGACCATCGAAGGCACCTCGGCCGACATTCGGCGCGTGATCAGATCGCGCGCAGTAACCGAGAGCACCGCAACCAACGCATAGATCGCGTATAGGTCAAACCCCTCGGGGCCGGGCCGAACGATCAGCAGCATCCCGGCAAACCCCATCGCAATCGCCACCATGCGCCGCCAGCCGATTGCTTCGTGAAAGAACAACGCGGCCCCAAGCGTTACTGTGAGGGGCAAGACCTGCAAAACCGCCGTCACATTCGCCAAAGGCATATGTTTCAACGCAGTCAAAAAGAAGAAGGTTGCTGACAGCTCCGCCACACAGCGCAGGGCAATCAACCATCTGTCATGCCGTGGAAATCGTAGATGAAACGCGCCCAGATGCCGGGCCAACAGATAGACAAGCGACGTCGTCAACAATCCACGTAAGGCAATCAACTGAAACAGCGGCAGATCCTGCAAGGCGACCTTCACCAGCGTGTCATTGATGGTAAAGGCCATCATGCTGCCCATCATCAGCAGCGCGCCTTTCAGGTTCGGGGTCATGAAAAACTATCCAGTCTCGATTCAATCCCGCCATTGGCTCAGCAGCCCATGAGAATGTCAATTCCCAGCAATATCTTGGAAGATACTCAGGTCCTGCTCATAGATGTCTGGAAGACCTCCAAGCCAGTCTTCGAACAAGCATTGCTAATTTCAAAGACCAGTGCATTGGGCCAAGGGCTACACGAGCGAGCACTCGCGTTGAACAATTTGTTTTCGATATCTTTGCTGTTTGCCGCCTTAAACCCGTAAAGTATCGAATTCTCATCGCTAAAAACAGAAAAGGCCCCGCGAAATCGCGGGGCCCTTCCTATTCGTAAACTGCAAGCCTTACTCGCGGCTTTCCGGGGTTTCCACCAGAACGTCCAACTCGTCGCCAACCATGTCGTCGTCGAATGCCGGCGCTGCCAGGGCAGCGGCAGCTTCGGCCTCTTCCCGGCGAGCTTCGATCACGACGTTGTCGCGCGATTGCGCAACCTGACGCACGGCCTGAGTTGCGCCACCGGTACCGGCTGGGATCAGGCGACCAACGATGACGTTCTCTTTCAGGCCAACCAGCTTGTCTTTCTTGCCCTGAACCGACGCCTCGGTCAGAACACGAGTGGTTTCCTGGAACGACGCCGCCGAGATAAACGAACGCGTTTGCAGCGAGGCTTTGGTGATCCCCAGAAGGATCGGCTCGCCTTGTGCCGGACGACCACCGCGGGCGATGGTCTTCTCGTTAGCCGCGTCGAACTCCTGCTTGTCGACATGTTCGCCTTTCAGCAGGGTGGTGTCGCCTGAATCCAGGATCTCCCACTTCTGCAGCATTTGGCGCACGATAACCTCGATGTGCTTGTCGTTGATCTTCACGCCCTGCAGACGATAAACGTCCTGCACCTCGTCGATCATGTAGTCCGCCAGCGCTTCGACACCCATGATGGACAGGATGTCATGCGGAGCCGGGTTACCGTCCATCAGGTATTCACCCTTCTGGATGAAATCCCCTTCGGCGACCGGGATGTGCTTGCCCTTGGGCACCATGTATTCAATGGTCTCCATGGATTCGTCAGCCGGCTCGATGCTGATGCGGCGCTTGTTCTTGTAGTCGCGGCCAAAGCGCACGTAACCATCGGCTTCTGCGATGATCGCGTGATCTTTCGGACGACGCGCTTCGAACAGTTCGGCCACACGCGGCAGACCACCGGTGATGTCCTTGGTCTTGGCGCCTTCACGCGGGATACGCGCAACAACGTCACCGGCTTCGACGGTTTGACCGTCTTCGACCGAGAGGATCGCATCCACCGACATCGGATAGTGAACCGGGTTGCCCGCATCATTGCGGACCGGTTCGCCATCTTCGCCGACCAGAATGATCTCGGGCTTGAGGTCGCTGCCTTTGGGGGCCGCGCGCCAGTCGATCACGATCTTCTGTGTCATACCGGTTGCGTCGTCGGTCTCGTCGCGGACAGCAAGGCCCGAAACAAGGTCAACGTATTTCGCGGTACCGGCTTTCTCGGCGATGATCGGCAGGGTGTAGGGATCCCATTCGAACAGCTTGTCGCCACGGGCCACTTTGGTGCCGTCCTTGACAAACAGCTTGGAGCCGTAGCCCAGCTTGAAGCTGGCGCGCTCTTCGCCATGCTCGTCGTTGATCACCAGCTTCATGTTCCGGCCCATGACCAGGCTTTCACCTGCGGCATTGACCAGGATCTGCGGGTTCTCGAACGCAACAACGCCTTCCTGGTTGGCTTCCTGGAACGACTGCTGACCACCTTGCGCAACACCACCGATGTGGAAGGTCCGCATGGTCAGCTGTGTACCAGGTTCACCAATCGACTGCGCGGCGATAATGCCGACAGCCTCACCTGTATTCACCATGGCACCGCGTGCAAGGTCACGACCGTAGCAGGTTGCACAGACGCCTTCCTCAGACTCACAAGTCAGAGGCGAGCGGATGCGCATCGAGGCAACACCGGCTTCGTCGATGGTGTCAGCCATACGCTCGTCGATCAGCTGACCTGCGGCCACGATCACCTCATCGGTGCCCGGACGCAGAACATCGTCAGCCGCCACACGACCCAGCACACGTTCGGCCAGCGAGGCAACAACCTCACCGTCATTCACGGCTGCTTCGGCAGTGATCGCACGTTCGGTGCCACAATCGATCTCACGAACGATGCAGTCTTGTGCCACGTCCACCAGACGGCGGGTCAGGTACCCCGAGTTCGCCGTCTTCAGAGCGGTATCCGACAGACCCTTACGGGCACCGTGGGTCGAGTTGAAGTACTCGAGAACGGTCAGGCCTTCCTTAAAGTTCGAGATGATCGGCGTTTCGATGATGTCACCGTTCGGCTTGGCCATCAGGCCGCGCATACCGCCCAGCTGTTTCATCTGAGTGACCGAGCCACGCGCACCCGAGTGGGCCATCATGTAGACCGAGTTCGGTTCCTGCTCGGAGCCGTCCTCTGCCCGATCCGACGACGAAATCGTCGACATCATAGCCTCGGTGACGCGGTCGTTACACTTCGACCAGGCATCGACAACTTTGTTGTACTTTTCGCCCTGAGTGATCAGGCCGTCCATGTACTGCTGTTCAAAGTCCTTCACCTGACCGCGGGTGTCATCAACGATGCCCCATTTGTCATCCGGAATGACCATGTCGTCCTTACCGAACGAGATGCCCGCCTTGAACGCTTCTTTAAAGCCCATCGACATGATCTGGTCACAGAAAATGACCGACTCTTTCTGACCGCAGTAGCGGTAGACGGTGTCGATCACCTGCTGCACTTCTTTCTTCCGCAGCAGGCGGTTGACCAGATCGAACGGTGCTTTGTTGTTCAGTGGCAGCAACGCTCCCAGACGCAGACGGCCCGGAGTGGTTTCATAACGCTTCTGAACTTCGTTGCCTTCGTCGTCGATCTGGGTGATCCGCGCGGTGATTTTCGAGTGCAGATGCACTTCGCCCGAATCCAGCGCGTGCTGAACTTCGTCGATAGACCCGAACACCTTGCCTTCGCCCGGCATGCCTTCGCGTTCCAGGGTCACATAGTACAGGCCCAGGATCATATCCTGCGACGGGACAATAATGGGCGCGCCGTTTGCAGGCGACAGAACGTTGTTCGTCGACATCATCAGAACACGGGCTTCCAGCTGGGCCTCAAGGCTCAGCGGCACGTGCACAGCCATCTGGTCACCGTCGAAGTCGGCGTTAAAGGCCGAGCAGACCAGCGGGTGCAGCTGGATCGCTTTACCTTCGATCAGAACCGGCTCGAACGCCTGAATGCCAAGACGGTGCAGCGTCGGCGCACGGTTCAGCATGACAGGGTGTTCGCGGATCACCTCGTCGAGGATATCCCACACTTCGGGACGCTCCTTCTCGACCAGTTTCTTCGCCTGTTTGACGGTCGAAGACAGACCCTTGGCTTCAAGGCGCGAGTAGATGAACGGCTTGAACAGCTCCAACGCCATCTTCTTGGGCAGACCACACTGGTGCAGCTTGAGTTCCGGACCGGTCACAATGACCGAACGGCCCGAGAAGTCGACGCGTTTACCCAGAAGGTTCTGACGGAAGCGACCCTGCTTACCTTTCAGCATGTCCGACAGCGATTTCAGCGGACGCTTGTTGGCACCGGTGATCACGCGGCCACGACGGCCGTTGTCGAACAGAGCGTCAACGGATTCCTGCAACATCCGCTTTTCGTTGCGGACGATGATGTCAGGTGCACGCAGTTCGATCAGACGCTTCAGACGGTTGTTCCGGTTGATGACGCGGCGATACAGATCGTTCAGATCCGAAGTCGCAAAACGGCCGCCATCCAGCGGAACCAGCGGACGCAGTTCCGGCGGAATGACCGGGATCACGGTCATCACCATCCACTCGGGCCGGTTGCCCGACTCGAGGAAGGATTCAACAACCTTCAGACGCTTGATGATCTTCTTGGGCTTCAGTTCGCCGGTTGCTTCGGCCAGATCAGCGCGCAGCTGCTCGGCTTCGGCTTCCAGATCGATCTGGGCCAGCATCTCACGTATGGCTTCGGCACCGATATTCGCAGTGAACGCGTCCATGCCATAGGCATCCTGCGCATCCATGTACTCTTCTTCGGTCAGCATCTGGCCGTAGGTCAGGTCAGTCAGACCGGGCTCGATGACGACGTAGTTTTCAAAGTACAGAACGCGTTCCAGATCGCGCAGCGTCATGTCCAGCATCAGACCGATGCGGGAGGGCAGCGATTTCAGGAACCAGATATGCGCAACGGGCGCGGCCAGTTCGATGTGACCCATACGCTCGCGGCGGACTTTCTGCAGGGTGACTTCGACACCGCATTTCTCGCAGACAACGCCGCGATACTTCATCCGCTTATATTTGCCGCACAGACATTCATAGTCTTTGATCGGGCCAAAGATACGCGCGCAGAACAGACCGTCACGCTCGGGCTTGAACGTCCGGTAGTTGATGGTTTCGGGTTTCTTGATCTCGCCATAGGACCAAGACAGGATCCGCTCAGGCGACGCCAGCGAGACTTTGATCTCGTCAAAGACCTTCGGAGGCGTCAGCGGGTTGAACGGGTTGTTGGTGATTTCCTGATTCATTTTACAATCCAATCTGACTGTTTGCAGTCATCAGAAGAAAAGGAGAAGGGCGCACATCACGATCACAAGGAAGATCAGAAGATACGGAATACCGAGGAGTAGAGACCTCCGCCAATATTCCGCTGTCCATGTCGAAATCCTCATTGGGTCGATGCATAATTCCTGCCTTAGACGAAACTGTCGGTACACGCCGTGGAAGAAGGTGGCAAAAAATGCCACCAACAAAACCAATGCTCCGACTGCCGTCCAAAACATTTACGACCTCGCTCACTCCTCAACCTCCGCATCCAGGAGTTCCATATTCAGGCCGAGGCCACGGACTTCTTTAACCAGAACGTTGAACGATTCCGGTACGCCCGCTTCAAAGTTATCCTCGCCCTTGACGATCGACTCATAGACCTTGGTCCGGCCGGCGACGTCATCCGATTTCACGGTGAGCATCTCCTGCAGGGTGTAGGCGGCGCCGTAAGCTTCCAGAGCCCAGACTTCCATCTCACCAAAGCGCTGACCACCGAACTGCGCCTTACCACCCAGCGGCTGCTGGGTCACCAGGCTGTACGGCCCGGTCGAACGCGCGTGGATCTTGTCATCCACCAGGTGGTGCAGTTTCAGCAGGTACTTGATGCCCACGGTCACCGGACGCGCAAATTGCTCACCGGTGCGACCGTCGAATAGAACCGACTGTCCGCTTTCCGAGAAGCCCGCACGCACCAGCGCGTCGTTGACGTCTGCTTCCTTGGCTCCGTCGAAGACCGGGGTTGCGATCGGAACACCGCGGGTCACATTGCCCGCAGCCTCGATCAGGCCATCCTCGTCCAGACCGGTGATGCCTTCTTCGTAGACATTCTCACCATAGGCCAGCTTCATCGCTTCGCGAACCGGGGTCAGGTCGCCGGAACGGCGGTATTCACCCAGAGCGTCGTCGATGTTCAGACCCAGACCGCGTGCGGCCCAACCCATGTGGGTTTCAAGGATCTGACCAACGTTCATACGCGAAGGCACACCCAGCGGGTTCAGACAGAAGTCTACCGGCGTACCATCGGCCAGGAACGGCATGTCTTCCATCGGAACAACCTTGGAGATCACACCCTTGTTCCCGTGGCGACCGGCCATCTTATCGCCTGGCTGCAGCTTGCGCTTCACGGCGATGAAGACTTTGACCATCTTCATCACACCCGGCGGCAGGTCGTCGCCACGGCGGACTTTTTCGACCTTGTCCTCGAAACGGGCGTCCAGAGCACGCTTTTGCACTTCGTACTGCTCGTTCAGAGCCTCAACGATCTGTGCGTCCTGCTCGCCTTCCAGCGCCAGCTGCCACCACTGACCACGGGTCAGGGTTTCCAGCAGGTCCTCGGTGATTACCGACCCAGGCTTGACGCCTTTCGGACCTTTGACAGCGGTTTTACCCATGATCAGGCCTTGCAGACGCGCATAGATGTTACGGTCAAGGATCGCCAGCTCGTCGTCCCGGTCACGGGCCAGACGTTCGACTTCCTCACGCTCGATCTGCAGCGCACGCTCGTCTTTTTCAACACCGTGACGGTTGAAGACGCGAACTTCGACAACCGTACCGTAATCGCCCGGCTTCACGCGCAGCGAGGTGTCGCGCACGTCAGATGCTTTCTCACCAAAGATGGCGCGCAGCAGCTTTTCTTCCGGGGTCATCGGGCTTTCGCCCTTCGGAGTGATCTTGCCGACTAGAATATCGCCCGGCTCAACATCCGCACCGATGTAAACGATGCCCGCCTCGTCGAGGTTGCGCAGCGCTTCTTCACCGACGTTCGGGATGTCGCGGGTGATCTCTTCCGGGCCCAGCTTGGTGTCACGGGCGGCGACTTCGAATTCCTCGATATGAACCGAGGTAAACACGTCATCACGCGCGATACGTTCCGAGATCAGGATCGAGTCTTCGTAGTTGTAACCGTTCCACGGCATGAACGCGACGACCACGTTCTTACCAAGCGCCAGTTCACCCATATCGGTCGACGGACCATCGGCGATGACTTCGCCCTTCTGGACTGTGTCACCCACCTTGATCAGCGGACGCTGGTTGATGCAGGTGTTCTGGTTCGAACGCTGGAATTTGCGCAGACGATAGATGTCAACGCCAGCGTCGCCCAGTTCCAGATCTTCGGTGGCGCGGATAACGATACGCTGGGCATCGACCTGGTCGATGATACCGGCGCGTTTCGCCTGAATCGCAGCGCCCGAGTCGATCGCAACCTTTTCCTCGATCCCGGTACCGACCAGCGGCGCCTCGGCGCGCAGCAGCGGAACCGCCTGACGTTGCATGTTCGAGCCCATCAGAGCGCGGTTGGCGTCGTCATTTTCAAGGAACGGGATCAGCGATGCAGCAACCGAGACCAGCTGTTTCGGCGACACGTCGATCAGGTCCACATTCTCACGCGGGGCGAGGGTGTAGTCACCGGCCTGACGGGTCGAAACCAGATCGTTGATGAACTTGCCATCAGCGTCCAAAGTCGCGTTCGCCTGCGCCACGGTGTGACGCATTTCTTCGGTCGCTGACATGTAGTGAACCTCATCCGTCACCTCGGCGTCTTTGACGACGCGGTAGGGTGTTTCGATGAAGCCATACTTGTTCACGCGGGCAAAAGTTGCCAACGAGTTGATCAGACCGATGTTCGGACCTTCCGGTGTTTCAATCGGGCACATCCGGCCATAGTGGGTCGGGTGTACGTCGCGTACCTCAAAGCCCGCACGCTCACGCGTCAGACCACCGGGGCCAAGCGCCGAGAGGCGGCGTTTGTGGGTAACCTCCGACAGCGGGTTGGTCTGGTCCATGAACTGCGACAGCTGCGACGAGCCAAAGAATTCGCGAACAGCAGCCGCAGCCGGTTTCGCGTTGATCAGGTCTTGCGGCATGACGGTGTCGATCTCGACCGACGACATACGCTCTTTGATCGCGCGCTCCATGCGCAGCAGGCCAACACGGTACTGGTTTTCCATCAGTTCGCCGACCGAACGGACACGACGGTTGCCGAGGTGGTCGATATCGTCCACGTCGCCTTTGCCGTCACGCAGTTCAACCAGCGCCTTGATGCAGGCCACGATGTCTTCACGGCGCAGGGTGCGCAGGGTGTCCGGCGCGTCCAGAGCCAGACGCATATTCATCTTCACGCGACCAACGGCGGACAGGTCATAACGCTCGCTGTCGAAGAACAGCGTGTCAAACAGGGCCGACGCAGCTTCGACCGTGGGCGGCTCGCCCGGGCGCATGACCCGGTAGATGTCCATCAGCGCGCTTTCACGGTTCAGGTTCTTGTCCTGAGCCATGGTGTTGCGCATGTAGGGGCCAACATTGACGTTGTCGATGTCCAGAACCGGAATGTCGGTGATGCCCGCATCGATCAGCTCTTTTGCGGTGCCGCCGATCAGGTCGCCGTCTTTGTCATATTCCAGCGTCAGCTCATCGCCAGCTTCGACATAGATCGCACCGGTTTCTTCGTTGATGATGTCCTTGGCGACGAATTTGCCGACGATGTGATCGAACGGAACCAGCAGGTCGGTGACGGTGCCTTCGTCGATCAGTTTCTTGACCGCGCGCGGGGTGACTTTCTTGCCCGCTTCGGCAATCACTTCACCAGATTTTGCATCTACCAGATCATAGGTCGGGCGGGTGCCGCGCACACGCTCGGGGAAGAAGGGCGTGACCCAGCCTTTCTTCTTGTCCAGCTTGTAAGACACGGTGTTGTAGTACGCGTCCATGATCGCTTCCTGATCCAGACCCAGCGCATAGAGCAGGGTTGTCACAGGCAGCTTACGGCGGCGGTCGATACGGGCAAACACGATGTCTTTGGCGTCGAATTCAAAGTCCAACCAGCTGCCGCGATACGGGATGATGCGGCAGGCAAACAGCAGCTTGCCCGAGGAATGGGTCTTGCCCTTGTCGTGATCAAAGAACACACCGGGCGAGCGGTGCATCTGGGACACGATCACACGCTCGGTACCGTTCACGATGAACGTCCCGTTCGGTGTCATCAGGGGCATGTCGCCCATGAACACGTCTTGTTCCTTGATGTCCTTGACCGACTTGGCGCCAGTGTCCTCATCGACATCAAATACGATCAGACGCAGGGTGACCTTCAGCGGCGCGCTGTAGGTCATGTCGCGCTGCATGCACTCTTCGACGTCGTATTTGGGTTTTTCCAGATCGTATTTCACGAACTCCAGAACGGAGGTTTCGTTGAAATCCTTGATCGGGAAAACCGACTGGAACACGCCCATGATGCCTTCGCCGTCTGTGGGCTGTTCAGCATCGCCGGAGCGCAGGAAAAGATCATAAGAAGATTTCTGGACCTCAATGAGGTTCGGCATTTCCAAAACTTCACGGATTTTGCCGTAATATTTACGAAGACGTTTCTGGCCAAGGAACGTTTGAGCCATGTCAGATGTCACCTTTCGATGTTCTCAGCGGGCAAAGACACCGTCGGGCCCCGGCATCTTGCACAATCGAGACAACACGTCCGGATCAATTCGTGGCCACCGTCCCGAAGGCGGCCTCCCGATCCGAAAACCGTGTCTTAGAAAACGCCCCATATCCTGAGGCCCTTTCTAAGACAGGTTCGGCTGGACCCGGATTTCTCCGGACCCAGCCAAATTTCCAGGCACATCTGCGATGCGCCAGCGGACCGACTTAGGCCAGTTCGACCTCGGCGCCAGCTGCTTCCAGCTTGCCTTTGATCTCTTCGGCTTCGGCTTTGTCCACGCCTTCTTTGATCTTGCCGCCAGCTTCGACCAGCTCTTTGGCTTCTTTCAGGCCCAGACCGGTGATGCCGCGAACTTCTTTGATCACGTTGATTTTCGAAGCGCCGGCGTTCTTCAGAACGACGTCGAATTCGGTTTTTTCTTCCTCAGCTGCACCGCCGGCATCGCCAGCTGAGCCTGCGACCATGACGGCGCCGCCAGCTGCGGGCTCGATGCCGTACTCGTCTTTGAGGATGGTTTTCAGTTCTTGTGCTTCCAGCAGGGTCAGACCCACGATGCTTTCTGCGAGTGCTTTCAGATCAGCCATTGTATCAGCTCTTTCCGTTTACAGTGTGTGTTCCAACGTCAGGGAGTTTTCCCTACGCAGATCATTCAGTGCCAACCGCTTACGCAGCTTCCGCCTTCTCTTCGATGGTGGAAAGGATGCTTGCGATGTTGCTTGCAGGTGCGCCAATTGCACCGGCGATGTTCGAAGCAGGCGCGCCAAGCATACCAGCGATCGTAGCAATAAGCTCTTCACGCGACGGCATTTTCGACACGGCTGTAACACCAGCCCGGTCCAGAGCGTTCTCACCCATAGCACCGCCAAGAATTTCGAACTTTTGGTTCTCTTTGGCGTAGTCCTCGGCCACTTTGGCAGCTGCCACAGGGTCCTCGGAATAGGTCAGAACGGTCATCCCTGTCAGCAGGTCGGCCATGTTTTCACACGGCTTACCCTCAAGGGCGATTTTGGCGAGCCTGTTCTTGGCAACACGCACGGAACCACCCGCGTCACGAGCACGTGCGCGAAGGTCCTGCATCTCGGCAACTGTCAGACCGGCGTAATGGGCAACCACTACGACGCCAGAGCTTTCGAAGATTTGGCCGAGTTCCTCGACCACTTTCTCTTTCTGGGCTCTATCCACAGTTCTCTCCAAGTTAGGGGCGATACCTCACCCCGGCTCATATTTGCCGCGGGCAAGCCCTCGGCGTTCAGGTCCGTTGTTACGGGATTGGCCAAAATGCGCCCGAGGGTGGGACCCTCAGAATTCTTTGGTCTTACCCGTCTCAGGCAGGAAATTAAGGGATCAGATGATACCACCCACCGTCTTGGACGAAACGAAAGAAAGCGCACGACGAATCGCACGCTTTGTTCCGCAGGTCTACTTAGGGCAGACGCGCCCAGTTTCCAAGAGGTAAATTGCACGTCCGCGCAATCAATCGCGCCTATCGTTAGCCTCTGCCACCTGAGCTCGAACCATTGACACAGGACTGACGCTCTTGTCTTGTCGGACGCGCCGAACACGCTCAGACAAACAACGCATAAACGCCAGACGATGCCGACACTCACGATTTCCGAATACGACATGGCATCGGGCTTCGCCAGTGAGTTTGCTCGACACCAACTAAACGACCGCATCACCGGTTTGGAATGCGTCTATCGCTCGCATGGGTTTCCCGGATCCCGGCTGGTGATGAAGGTCGAAACACCGGGTCAGGATTTTGCCATCAAGATCGATACCGTCTCGCCTGAATCGGGGCGTCTGAGCAGAGAGTTCGAAACACTCAATCGGGTCTTCGACCATTTCAAAGGACACGAATCCGGCCGCGTCGTGCGGCCTGTCTTTTTGGCCCCCGGCGGCGCCTACATGGTGACTGAGTATGTAGACCGACCCACCGCCGTCGATGTGATCTATAACAGCGGCGATGATAAACAGGTTGCGCAGGTCTATCGCCGCGCAGGTGCCTGGCTGCATCATCTTCACAGCCTGCAGAAGCCAGTTCAATACGCGTTCCGGCCCCGCTGGATGACTGACAACATCCGCGAATTGTCGACCTTGGTCCCGGATCATATCACTCCGATCAGCCAACCCATGGTCAACACGTTTCTGGCCGAAGCCGCACGGCTGCGAAACCGGCCCGATCTGCGGGTGTTTTCGCACGGGGATTTCCATGGCCTCAACCTGATCATGGGTCAGGGCACCACCATCGGCCTAGACTTCACCGAAGCGCGCGACAAGCTGGCCGTCTACGACATCGTCGATTTTGTGAAAGCCGACATCTTTCGCAGCGCCACTCAGCAGGAGGTCGACCGGAGCGGTATGCTCAAGATTAACAAACAGATGTTCTTCAAACTCTACCGCCACCCAATCGACACCGAGATTCTGGATTGCTGCCTGCGTGGACGCCTGCTGAAAGACTGGCTGCGCCTCTGGCGGCCAGACTTCATTTGCAGCCAGTTTGAAGAGCGCAAGCGCGACCTGTTAGAAGCGCGCCTGAAACAGATTTTCCTGTAGCACACAAAAAACCCGGGCAGTTTGCACCACCCGGGTCTTGCTACTGAGGGCTAGATGCAGTGGGCTTATTCGCCCGACGCAGCTGCCACATCCAGTGTCACACCGGGGCCCATGGTCGAGCTCAGCGCAATTTTCTTCATATAGGTGCCTTTGGCGCCCGACGGCTTGGCCTTAGCCACAGCCGAGATGAAGGCACGGACGTTTTCGACCAGTTTGGCTTCGTCGAACGACGCTTTGCCAACACCGGCGTGCACAACGCCGCCTTTTTCCGCTTTGAACTGAACTTCACCGCCCTTGGCTGCTTCCACGGCCGCTTTCACATCCATGGTCACGGTGCCAACCTTGGGGTTCGGCATCAGGTTGCGAGGGCCCAGAACTTTACCCAGACGGCCAACGATGGGCATCATGTCAGGGGTTGCAATGCAGCGATCGAATTCGATGGTGCCGCCCTGAATGGTTTCCATCAGGTCTTCTGCGCCAACGATATCTGCGCCAGCTTCTTTTGCTTCGTCAGCCTTGGGGCCGCGGGCAAAAACAGCAACGCGCATCGCTTTACCGGTGCCGTTCGGCAGGCCAACAACGCCGCGAACCATCTGGTCCGCATGACGGGTGTCAACGCCCAGGTTCAGAGCGATCTCGATGGTCTCGTCGAACTTCGAGGTTGCGTTGCCTTTGACCAGGGAAACAGCTTCTTCGACCGACAGGTTTTCCTTGCCAGCGACAGCTTCGCGCGCAGCGCGTGTACGTTTACCGAGTTTTGCCATCTTACTTCACCTCGATGCCCATAGAGCGGGCCGAGCCCAGGATGATCTGCATCGCGCCTTCGACGTCGTTGGCGTTCAGATCTTTCATTTTGGCTTCGGCGATTTCGCGAACCTGCTTCGAGGTCACGGTGGCCACGGTCTCACGACCGGGGTTCTCCGCGCCACGGGGACGGTTCCGCTTGCCAACCGGTTTAAGACCAGCCGCTTTTTTCAGGTAGTAAGACGCGGGCGGCGTCTTGATGTCCATGGTGAAGGACTTGTCCTGATAATAGGTGATCACGGTCGGGCACGGAGCGCCGGGCTCCATGTCTGCGGTCTTGGCGTTAAATGCCTTGCAGAATTCCATGATGTTGATGCCGCGCTGACCCAGCGCCGGACCAACTGGAGGCGACGGGTTCGCCTGACCTGCAGGAACCTGCAGCTTCATTGTACCAGCAAGCTTCTTGGCCATTTGGTTTTCCTTTCAACGTAGGTGAAACGCGTTCCACCCGGTTTATGTTGCGTGGTCCGGCCCGGGATCGCGACCCCGGCAACCTCCCACGAGAGAATCTCGCCCGAAGACGATAGAGGCGGCGTTTATAGGGGAATGTATGGGTTGGCAAGTGGGTGGCATCCTGAATTCTCCCCACTTGATCAAACCTAAAGGCAAGTTTTGCTGAGGTGGGTTTCTTTGCCTATTGCAAAGGATCTCATATCTCAGATGGTGACACAGCCCGCTTATAGAGATGCCACGTGGTATGGCCAAGGATCGGCAGAGTAAAGATAAGACCCAGAAATGCCGGAACCAAAGACAACAACATGGTAATCGAAATGATCGCCGCCCAGCCTAACATGACAACGGGGTTCTCGGTGACAACCCGAATGGACGTAAGCATCGCTGAAACAAAATTTGTTTCGCGGTCGAGCAGCAGCGGCATCGCGACGACGGTCACCGAGAACAAAACGGCTGACAGAAAGGCTCCGACGCAAGTACCAATTGCAAGGAAAGTCCAGCCCTGCGGTGTGAAGAATACCGAGTTTATAAACCCGTCGAAGTCAGAGAATGATGCATTTTGCAGGATGATCGCCAGCCAAAGCCTGATTTGGTAGGTCCAGACCCAGAAAATGAACAGCGTAACAAATGCCATCCAGCCCATTTCACGATTGCGTTGATTAGCCATGGTTTCGAGGATGTCAGACCAACCGAAGTCCTCTCCCTTCTGCAGCCGGCGGGACATCTCATAGAGCCCGGCTGCAGCGAATGGCGCGACCAGCGGGAAGCCTATGGCTGCGGGAATAATCATCCAGATCTTGCCAAGCCAGACCAGACACCAAACAAACAGGATTCCGAAAACCGCATAGAAAAGGCCAAAGAAACCGCTCATGAGGGGGCGCGCGAGAAAGTCAGAAAACCCCGCTTTGAGCGAAGCTGTGATATCATCCTTTGTTAGACGATTGACCTCGGGCACGTCCTCTTGTTGCGGTGTCAGATTTTTCGGTGATGTGGAACCGTTGGCACTGGGTGCCATCACAAACTCCTCCCAAACCGTAATGTCTGAATGGTCTGCCTATCCAGATGAGCAGACGGCGAGACAGATGACATTACCTTGACGACAAGTTTGCAGCAGATGAGCCTTAGGTACAAGAAGAGTATATAGCAGCCAGATTTGCCCCGCTGCTATCGAATGTCTTGGTGATCTAGCTCAGCGCAGGTAGTCGAACCCAGAAGCGACGTTAACTCTGCTTCGTGACCTGCGTGAAGTCCAGCTCGACCGGGGTTTCGCGGCCAAAGATCGAAACAGACACTTTCAGCTTCTGCGCCTCGTCGTCCACGCCTTCGACCATGCCGTCGAAATCCTCGAACGGGCCGTCGTTGACTTTGACCTTCTCGCCGACCTCGAAGGTGATCATCAGCTTGGGCGCTTCTTCACCTTCTTGAACGCGGTTGAGGATCTGGTTGACCTCGGCATCGCGCATCGGCATCGGGCGGCCTTGAGGACCGAGGAAGCCGGTGACGCGGTTGATTGAGTTGATCAGGTGATAGCCCTGATCGGACATTTCCATATGCACCAGCACGTAGCCGGGCATAAACCGGCGCTCGGTGGTGACTTTCTTGCCGCGGCGCACTTCGATCACCTCTTCGGTGGGCACCAGCACTTCGTCGATATCATCTTCAAGGCCCTGTTCAGCCACCGACGTGCGGATCTGCTCTGCGATCTTCTTTTCGAAATTCGAAAGAACGCTGACCGAGTACCACCGTTTCGCCATGAACCTGTCGTCCTTGTTTAGCTCCGAGGCGGCAAGCCGCGCGCCCCGCGTTGAAATCCAATTGCGTGACCCGGAATAAAAAGCGGCGCGCAACCTGATTCGCCGCACGCCCATTCCGAATAATCATGTCACCTACTCTGACACGCCGTGCTGTGCAAGGGGGGCAGTGGTGTTTCCGCCCGCCCAAACTGCCTTAGCTGAACGCGCCCAGCACCAGCTGAAGACCCCCGCGAATGCCCAGATCGACCAGCGCAAAGAAGGCGGCGGTCAGAGCGGCCATGATGAACACCATAACCGTGGTCAACAGCACCTCACGCCGGGTCGGCCAAACGACCTTGGAAACTTCGGCACGGACTTGCTGAATGAACTGGATCGGGTTGGTAGTGGCCATGTGGCTTGGTCTCTCTGCTAGCGGATGGGCCGGACATAGCCGGGCATTGCGGCAATTTCAAGGGCGGTTCGGATCAACTCTGCCCGGGCGATGCGGTCCGGCTACGGCTTAGGCTTGTCGTCCCATTCATCGCTGAGGATGCGGCGGGCATCGCCCTCGGGATCCTCGTACTGGTTCGAGCGAACGGTGTAGACAAAGGCCACCAGACCAACACAGCCCAGAAACAGGGAAATCGGGATCAGATAGGCGAGCACTTCCATTCGAGGTTACCTCAGCCTTAGGGCGTTCAGGGATACGGTAATGGACGAGGTCGACATCGCCAAGGCCGCTATCAGTGGCGTCGCCAGACCAGCAACGGCCAGCGGGACCGCGATAACATTATAGACCGTGGCGATGCGGAAGTTTTCCCGAATCCGTTTAGTGGCTTTGACGGCGGTATCGCAGGCATCCGCGATGGGCGACAGATCGGTGCCCAACAAAACGATGTCCGACGCAACGCGGGCAGCATCCAAGGCCGAAGCCGGAGAGATCGAGACATGCGCAGCAGACAGCGCCGCCGTATCGTTCAAACCATCCCCGACCATCAGCACACGCCGCCCCTGATCGTTGAGTTCCTGAATACGCCGGGCCTTGTCTTGTGGCAGCGCCTCGGCAATCCAGTTATGAATGCCCAGCTTGTTGGCCAATGCCTCAACAGCACCTTCGGAATCGCCCGAGATCAGCATGATCTGCTTTCCAGTCCTGGCAAATGCCTTGACCGCGTCCGCTGCTCCGGGCCGTAGGGTGTCTGAGAACATGAAAGCCTTGAGGGGATTTGATCCGACCGACAGCCACGCTGAAGTCTCGGGCCCTTGCGCGCCACCGACCCAAGCCGCCCGGCCCAGGCGAACCCGCTGACCGCGATACTGCCCTTCGGTGCCGTAACCCGGCACCTCAACGATATTCTTGACCCCGGCAGGCTTGACACCGGCAGCCCGCGTTGCCTGTGCCAATGCGACCGATAGTGGATGGGCCGATGCCTCGGCCAGTGCCAGCGCGACTTCCAGATCGGCGCGGGTATGGTCGCCCAGATTGGTCAGTTCGGGCGCGCCTGAGGTGAGCGTGCCGGTCTTGTCGAAGACAACCGTGTCAACCTCGGCCAGACGTTCCAGCGCCGTTGCGTGTTTGATCAGCATCCCTCGGCGGAACAACCGGCCCGAGGCCGCTGTCGTCACCGCAGGCACGGCCAGCCCCAGGGCGCAGGGACAGGTGATGATCAACACCGCAGCCGCAATGTTCAATGCAATGCGCAGATCGCCGGAATAGATGTACCACCCCAAAAAGCTGAGCGCTGAAAGGATGTGAACCCCCGGCGCGTAAAGCTTGGCAGCCTTATCGGCCAGCGACGTGTACCGAGACCGGCCGGATTCTGCGATCGCAACAAGATCGGCCATACGGTGGAGTGAAGTGTCTTCTCCCACAGCAGAGGCTTGAATGGTCAGCGGGCCGGTCAAGTTGACCTCGCCCGCGCTGACAGTTTGGCCGACTTCGGCAAATACCGGCAGGGTTTCACCGGTCAGCAACGACCTATCCAATTCGGATTGGCCCGAGACGATCTGACCATCCACCGGCATACGCCCACCGGGGCGAACCAGGATCAAATCACCTACGGTCAGGTCCGAAACGGCAACCTCTTCCTCGACCCCACCTATGACACGAATGGCGCGGGGCACCTCAAGCGCTGTCAACTCCTCAGCTGCCGAGCGCGCCGCCGCCCGCGTCCGATAATCCAGATACCGTCCGGCCAACAGGAAGAATGTCAGCGTGAGCGCAGCATCAAAATAAGCATGTTTCCCGCTCAGCGCCGTTTCCCAAAGCGATGTCGCAAGGGCCAGCAGGATCGCCAGCACGATCGGCACATCCATGTTCAGGCGTCGAACACGCAAGGAGCTCCAAGCATTGGCAAAGAAGGGCTGTGCCGAAAAGGCAATAGCTGGCAAGGCGATGGCAGCAGAAATCCAGTGGAACATGTCGCGCGTCGCATCCGCGGCACCTGACCAGACCGAAACTGACAGCAGCATGACATTCATCGAGGCAAAGCCAGCCACCGCCAGCCGCATCAACAGATCCCGACCCGCCTTATCCGCGCTGGTTGCAGACAGGGCACCGGAGTCCAGCTCATGCGCTTCATACCCGGCGCGTTCCAGAACCGGGATTAGGTCCGCGGCTCGCGTCTCGGGCGCAGCTTTGATCATCGCTCGTTTGAGTGTCAGGTTGACGCGCGCATCCTCGACCCCTGGATGTGCGTTCAGTGCACGCTCGACATTCGCGATACAGGCCGAACAGTGAATACTCGGCAAAGACAGCGCAATCTGTACATCCTCGGGGATCGGGCGCGCCGGTTCAGCCTGGGTTGCGATGCACCCGGGACACGCCGCCGTACCAGTAGGCATTTGCGCCGTCACACTGTCAGCCTTTCACGTAGAGTGGAACGCGCTGAGCAAACTCAGCGCCCGCATGATCGCGAGCCACCAGCCGGATATTCCAGTTTCCCTTACCCAAAGCAGCCGGTGTCGCGTAGGCGATGCCGTCAAAGGTGAACTCGGGCGAGAAATCATCCTTTACATGGGTTGCTCGGCCCACGACGGCCTGCAATTCTGCAACCTGAACCGGCGCACCGGTCGCATCAGTAATGTGCAGGATCAGCAGACCGCCTTTGGTCTCGGCCCGAACCTCCCACCCCAAGGCTCGCTGTTCCTGCAGGCGTTCGTTGAAGTTCTGGCTGGCGACGTAGGAGTTCTTTACCTCCAACCCCGGAAAGGTCTTCACCGCGCTATAGGCCAACAGCAGGTTGACTGAGATGATGACGGTGAAAGCACCCACAAATATGGCCAGCGCATGTTTTCCTGTAAACTTGCGTTCTGTCATGATCAATTTCCTCGTCCATTGAACGTGGTGTCTTTGTAAGCACGCTCGCCGTTGGTGATGTCCTCGACCCAAATCCGAACCGGCGTTGTGTCCGCACCAGCGGGGCCGGTGTCACCCGAAGCCACGATATAAACCCGAACCAGCTGTGCCGTATCAGCCGTCACATTTACAGTATGCAGGTTTGTGCCCTCAATCTCCATCCGCATGCTTGGGTCGCCAGCAAGTGACAGGCTGAACAACCGATCCTCGCCATGTTTGTTGCGCAAGCGCACATCATAGGTGTTGCGAATGGTGCCATCAGACAATGTCACAAAAGTCGGGTTGCGGACAGGAGCAACCGTCAGATCAATATCGGACCGGATGAACAGGGCAAAGAGAAGCGCGCAGCCAACCGCAGACCAGAGTCCCGTGTACATAATGGTGCGCGGCCGTAGGACATGTTTCCAAACGCTCTTGGGCGGATGGCCTTCGCGTTCGCGGGGTTCATCGCTCAGTGCCATATAGTCGATCAAACCACGCGGCTTGCCGATCTTAGCCATCATGTCGTCGCAGGCATCGATGCAGAGCGCGCAGGTGATGCATTCCAACTGCTGACCATCGCGGATATCGATGCCAACAGGGCAGACATTCACGCAGGCCATGCAGTCGATGCAATCACCCAGCTCGGAATCGGCGGTGCGCTTGCCCTTGCCGCGCGGCTCACCCCGCCATTCTCGGTAGCCAACGACCAGAGTATCCTCGTCCATCATCGCCGCCTGAATGCGCGGCCAGGGGCAGGCATAGATACAAATCTGTTCGCGCGCGAAGCCGCCGAACAGGAAGGTTGTGCCGGTCAGGATCAACACGGTTGTGTAAGCCACCGGGTGCGCATTGCCGGTCACCAGATCGCGCAGCAGAGTTGGTGCATCGGCGAAATAGAAAACCCAAGCGCCGCCCGTCAGCAGGCCGATCAGGAACCAAGACACCCATTTGGTCAGGCGCAGGCGTGCTTTGCGGAAATCCAGCTTCTCTTGCCGGTGCAGGCGCAAGCGCGCGTTCCGATCCCCTTCGATCCAGCGTTCGACCAGAATGAACAGGTCGGTCCACACGGTTTGCGGGCAGGCATAACCGCACCAGACTCGACCCAAGGCCGAAGTGAACAGGAACAGTCCAAGCCCAGCCATGATCAGCAGGCCCGCGACAAAATAGAACTCATGCGGCCAGATCTCGATCCAGAAAAAATAGAAGCGCCGGTTGGCCAAATCCAGCAGCACCGCCTGATCCGGCAAACTGGGTCCACGATCCCACCGGATCCATGGGGTTAAATAGTAAATCCCCAAGGTCACGATCAGGATGATCCATTTCAGGTTGCGGAATGGTCCGGATACGCGCCGCGGAAAGATAGGTTCTCGTGCGGCATATAAGCTGGGGGCGGGGTCGGAATCGCTCACTGGCTGGCTCCAAGAATTGGCACTTTGGCTCGCGTGTTTTCTCAGATCACGTCGGTGCAAACTTTGACATGGGTCAAAACGCGCATCGAGCAATCATCTTTTATTGAGCTGCGCCAGCTTGTCGCTTCAACCACCGAACAAAGGTCTTCACAGCCGGTCTGAGCGGTGTTTTTGCCGTTAAAACATGGTATCCGCTACTTTCTGGCTCGGCATAGAGCTCAACCAGGCGTCCGGCGCGGATATCCTGTTCGACGAAATGTCGCACCGTGGCCGTCACTCCTTGCCCGGCGCGAAGACCATCCAATAGCAGATTGCCTGGCAAAGATAAACGACCCGCCAACGGGGGATGATCTACACCCCTTTTGGCCAGCCAATTGCTGGCCTCGGTGGTGCCAAGTTCTTCCAGCCAAGGCAACTGGCTCAGCTCTTCAGGCGTCCACTTGGCTTTGCCCCCTAACAAAACAGGCGCTGCCACGACAACAAAAGGTGTTTTTAGCAACATCTCAACATCAACTCCCGGCCACCCTCCAGCGCCGTACCGGATTGCGACATCAACCCCGCCGGGCACAAGGGTGACGAGATGTGGTGAAGGGTCGATAGCCAAGTTGATATCAGGGTACTCGGCCTGAAACGCGGGCAAGCGTGGCATCAACCACGATGCGGCGAATGAAGGTGTCAAAGACACATGAACCGGGCGCGCCTCGCCCGACCGCATCAGATCTTCTACAACAGCACTGATTGATCCAAACCCAAGCTGCAGGGCGCGGGCCAGATGCTCGCCTTCGGCAGTCAGGGTCAACGCCTTCCCAGTGCGATCTAAAAGCGCAACACCAAGGTGTTTTTCAAGCGCGCGAAGCTGTTGGCTGATTGCCGCATGACTTACGTTCAACGCGGCACCGGCATCGCTCACATTCCGCCTTTCAGCAAAGGCTGCAAAAGCCCTGAGTGAGGCCATCGGAGGAAGAGAAAGCCAATCCATATGTAACCCATACTTACATGTTGGAATGGTAATTGAGTGGCATTCAGGGCGTCAAAGGTCAATCTCTATTGTCAGAAATGCTTCTGCACAGGAGAGAAACCATGCTAGATGTTCTTGCCCGTTCTTTTATGACTGCGACCCGAATAGACACACCGCGCATCCAAGACGTTCCAAAGCAGGGCGACCGCAAACGTCGCTGGCTGCCAGAAAGTCACTGGTGGATCAAGAACCCGCGCGATGTGGATCTGGGCAATCTTTGATGCGCGCAAAGACAAGGTGTACGAACCGCTGCCAAGGACAACCTTATTCATAATATACAGGCACCGGCTGCCCAGGAAACGCGCGAACAGATCGAGCAGCCGGTGCCTGAACCTGCGGGCAGCGCACTGCCTGCAGGTATTCTTGTATGCTTACTGACCGCCACCCAGCTGGTGGACATAGGCCGTAACCGCACGGATCTGAGCTTCGGTCAGGCGGGTATCCCACGGCGGCATCACGCCAAATCGGCTATATGTCACCGTTTCGGTCAAGGCCTCCTCACTTCCGCCATAAAGCCAGATCGCATCGGTCAGGTTCGGGGCACCTTGGAAGACATCCCCCTGACCATTTTCGCCATGACAGGCCGAGCAATTGTCTTCGAACACAACCTTGCCAGCTTGCGCTGCCGCATCATCGGTTTGCGCGTTGGTCAGAGACATGACGTATTGAACCACTTGGGTGATTTCCTCTTTTTCAAGAAGCTCACCAAAGGCCGGCATTTCGGACCAGCGGGTGTCATCGCTTTCCTCACTGCGGATGCCGTAGCTGACTGTGGTTTCGATGTCTTCCAACGTTCCACCCCACAGCCATGCGTCATCCAGCAGGTTTGGAAAGCCGGTTGCACCCTGCGCACCCGAACCATGACACTGTGCGCACCAGGTGCGGAACACCGCGCTGCCTGCGTTGACGGCATATTGCTGCAACTCGGCATCTTTCGAGATATCCCCGAGCGGGGTTTCCACCAGCTTCACGTTCCAGGGCGCGTTGGCCTCTTCAAACGCAACCAGTTCCTTCTGCACCTCTTCACGAGATGACCAACCCATGACGCCTGCGGTGGCGGATTGAACCAGCGGCCATGCTGGGTACATGATCGTGTAGATCACACCCCAGATGATCGTGGCATAGAAGGTCCACAGCCACCAGCGCGGCATCGGGTTGTCAAACTCTTCGATTCCATCCCAGGTATGGCCGGTTGTATTTGGATCACCCGGCTGTTTATCAGGTGTCTTGTTCATTGCCGCGCCTCCTTGGATGTGGCGGGTTCGTCTTGCTGCGGTGCAGGTGCATCGGCGTGCCGGAAGGGGATGTTTGCGGTGTCCTTGTATTCCTTGCTGGCGCCGGGCCGGAAAACCCAGATCACGATGCCAATGAAGAAGGCAAAGAGCAGCAATAGCATCCAGCTGTCCGCGAATTGCCGTAGGAGTGTGTATTCTTCCATCCTACCCTCCTGTTACCGATTTGCTTCTGAGGTGAAGGTCGAGAAATCGACCAGCGTGCCCAGCATCTGCAGATAAGCGATCAGCGCATCAGCCTCGGTCAGTTCGGGCTGACCATCGAAGTTGCGCACGTTGACCTTGTCGCCATAACGCTCCAGCAACCCGTCAAAATCGCTGTCCGGATCGGCTTGAGCGCGGAAGTCCGCCACTGCGTTCTCCAACATCTCTTCGGTGTAGGGTGTTCCAACAACAGCGTTCACCGCCATGATGTCACCAATGTATTCACCGTCGATCTTGCGGTTTTCAAGGAAACCGTATTTCGGCATCACCGATTCCGGCACCACCGACTGTGCATCGCGCAGGTGGCGCACGTGCCAGTCATCCGAGTAGCGGCCACCCACGCGGGCCAGATCAGGCCCGGTGCGCTTCGACCCCCACTGGAACGGATGGTCATACATCGACTCGGCCGCCAGCGAGTAATGGCCATAGCGTTCGACCTCGTCCCGCATGGGGCGGATCATCTGGCTGTGGCAGACATAGCAGCCTTCGCGGATGTAGATCTCACGCCCTGCCATCTCGAGCGGGGTGTAAGGGCGCATGCCCTCCACCTTCTCAATGGTGTTCTCAAGATAGAACAGCGGGGTGATCTGAACGATGCCACCGATGGTTACGACCAGAAAGCTAAAGATCAGCAGGAGGGTCGCGTTGGTCTCGAGGATCTTATGTTTGTCAAGAATTGCCATTGCTCCGGCCTCCTTTATTCAGCCGGGACTGCGACGGTCAGGTTGGCCTCACGGGCCGGCGCTTTCCGCACAGTCATCCACAGGTTGTAGCACATGATCAGTGAGCCAGTGAGGAACAGGACCCCACCCAAACCGCGAACCACATACATCGGGAACTTGGCGGCTACGGTGTCGGCGAACGAGTTCACCAAGAAGCCGTTGGCATCGACTTCGCGCCACATCAGGCCTTCCATGATACCGGTGACCCACATCGACGCGGCGTAGAGCACGATGCCAATGGTCGCGAGCCAGAAGTGCCAGCTGACCATCTGCAGCGAATACAGACGCTCTCGCTTCCACAGGACAGGAACCAGAAAGTACAGCGCCCCAAAGGTGATCATGCCGTTCCAGCCCAACGCGCCCGAATGCACGTGACCAATGGTCCAGTCAGTGTAGTGGCTAAGGCTGTTCACCGCACGGATCGACATCATCGGACCCTCGAACGTGGACATGCCATAGAAGCCGACCGAGATAACCATCATGCGGATGATCGGATCGGTGCGCAGCTTGTCCCATGCGCCCGACAGGGTCATCAGACCGTTGATCATACCACCCCAGGACGGCATCCAGAGCACGATCGAGAACACCATGCCCAGCGTCGAGGCCCAATCAGGCAGCGCGGTATAGTGCAGATGGTGCGGACCGGCCCAGATGTACAGAAAGATCAGCGCCCAGAAGTGGATGATCGACAGCTTGTAGCTGAAGACCGGACGTTCGGCCTGTTTCGGGATGAAGTAGTACATCATGCCCAGGAAACCCGCGGTCAGGAAGAAGCCCACAGCGTTGTGGCCATACCACCACTGGATCATCGCATCCTGAACACCCGACCAGACGATAACAGATTTCGAGCCCCAGATGCTGACCGGAATGGTCATGTTGTTGACCAGGTGCAGCATGGCGACGGTCACGATGAACGCCAGATAGAACCAGTTGGCCACATAGATGTGGGGCTCTTTCCGCTTGATGATCGTACCCAGATACACTGCAAGATAGGCCACCCAGACGATCGTCAGCCACAGATCGACATACCATTCCGGCTCGGCGTATTCCTTGGATTGCGTACCGCCCAGAACATAGCCAGTTGCGGCCAGCACGATGAACAGCTGATAGCCCCAGAACACGAACCACGCGAGGTTTCCACCCCACAGCCGCGCGGCACTGGTGCGTTGCACCACATAGAACGAGGTTGCGATCAACGCGTTGCCCCCAAAGGCAAAAATCACCGCCGAGGTGTGCAGCGGACGCAGACGACCAAAGTTCAGATAGCCCTGCGCCCATTCAAAGTTGAGCGTTGGAAAGGCCAGCTGGAACGCAATAAAGGTTCCTGCAAGGAACCCGACAACACCCCAGAAGGCTGTTGCGATCACGCCATAGCGGATCACGTCATCCATGTATTCGCCCGAGCGATCTACAAGAATATCTGGCTCATCCGTGTTTCGAAGCGTCCAGATGAACAATCCCGCGGCGATGACCATCACCAGAATCGCATGCACCTGATACGCCAAATCCCGTGCGTAATTTGACCCTATGGCAGCAAACACCACCAAAAGGCCAAGCACGATCAGCTTGATGTAATTCGACATATTGCGTCCCTTTACCCTGCTCTGCCCGATTTACATGCCGCGCAGAACCTTTTTGACTGCTTGATGTAATGTCGAATGATGGTCCCGACTGCTTTGATCTGAGTCAAGACAACCCGCCGTTTTCTGTGACACGCATAATAGGTGAATGGGCGTCTACTGATACCGAACCCGCGCCCGGAAGATGAGGTCGACATGGCTTATAAATCTATTCTCACCATCATGACTGAAACAAAGTTGGCCCAGCCTGCACTTGCCCAGACAGCCGTTCTGGCCGAGGCACAGGATGGTCATGCCGAGGCCCTATGCCTGGGTGTTGATCGCAGCCAAACCGGCTATTATTACGCTGGCGCAAATGCGTTGATCCTTCAGGAAACACTCAGCCGGGCCAATGCGGATGCCGATGAAGTTCTGGCGTTTGCAAAGGATTATCTGAAAAAGACATCCGCGCGCTGGTCAGCCGAAAGTGGCGTTGCCCAGATTGCTGATATTGGCCGCCACGTCGCGCACCGCGCCCGTTTCTCAGACCTCGTCGTTCTCCCTCAACCCTATGGCGAGGAGTGCGGGGCTGAAGCAGAGCCCATCATCGAGGCTGCGATGTTCGAAGGCCACGCCCCGGTACTGGTTGTCCCGGGCAAGGACAACCCTGTCGCTGCACCCCAGAATATCATGATTGCCTGGAACGAAAGTGTCGAAGCAATGCACGCTGTTCGACGCGCCTTGCCGTTCCTAATACAAGCTGAATTGGCGCGCATCGTTGTAATCGACCCGCCCCGCCACGGGCCCGACCGGTCGGATCCAGGTGGCGGCTTATCGCAGATGCTGGCACGGCACGGCGTGAAATGTGAAATCGAAGTACTAAGCAAAACCATGACCCGCGTCTCCGACATTCTGAACCGGCATGCGACCGACACGGAATCGGACATGATTGTCATGGGAGCCTATGGCCATTCGCGTTTTCGCGAGGCGATATTGGGCGGGGCAACGCGCAATATGCTCGAGCAGTCTGTGGTGCCGGTTTTTCTGGCCCACTGAACAGGATTTGCACTGTGGAAGCTGCCTGTCTGGGCAGCTTCCTCGATCATCCGCGCCGTACCAAACCGATCAGGAACAGCAATATCACTGCGCCAATTGTGGCAGCGACGATGGACGAGAACACGCCGCCGCCTACGGAAAAGCCCAGCGCCGGAAATATCAGACCGGCAACAAAAGCGCCGACTATGCCGACGATGATGTTCCCGAACAATCCAAAACCACGGCCTTCCATGATTTTGCCTGACAACCATCCTGCGATTGCGCCGATTGCAACCATGGCCAATATACTGCTGAATTCCACGGTGTTCTCCTTAACACTGGCGCGCGGCCGTTTGAGCCCGCTAGCGAGCCAGACACTCAGACCAGAAACCCGCCATCCGAGTCATCTCCGGCCTCTTCCAACAGCCGATCCATATCCGGCACGGTCACATGTCGTTTGCCTTCCAGCAAGATCACTCCGTCCTTTTTGAGCGCCGAAATCTGTCGACTGACGGTCTCTAGCGTCAAACCAAGATAATCCGCCATGGCTTCGCGTGTAAGCGGTAGATCGAAAACAAACGGACCAGACAGCCCCTTTTGGCTGACCGATGCATCGCGTCGGGCAATGATCGACAACAGGCTGGCAATCTTTTCCCGTGCGGTTTTGCGCCCCAGAACCAACATCCACTCGCGGGCGGCATCCAACTCGTCCAAGGTCATTTGAAGCAGGCGATGTGCGATATGTGGCGTCACATTCATCATCTCTTCGAAGGGTTTCTTGCGAAAACAGCACATCACCACATCCGTGGTGGCCTGCACATCATAGGCCGCCGCGTCGCGCCCGGGGCGACCGACAAAATCGCTGGGCAGCAACAGACCCACCATCTGGGTCCGGCCATCCTCCATCGTTTGAGTCAGCGAGGCGATGCCTGACACGACGGAGCCGACAAAATTCATATGATCGCCCGACCAAATGATCGTCTGACCTGCTTCGAAGCTACGGTAGTACTTGATACTGTCGAGTGCTTCGAGCTCATCCGCATCACAGCGCGCGCACACAGCGCGATGGCGGATAGGGCAACTTTCACAGTTGGCGTGATCGAACTGTAGTTTTGCTGTCATGCGCGTTCCCACTTGATCTCGGTCAAAGCAGCCAAGTCGTCCATGTGCCTAGGGTATCGCTATGATACAGAAATCACAATTGGCTCGGCTTGGACTTTTTGACGCGAAGGTGCCGCGTTACACCAGCTATCCCACCGCCCCCCATTTCAGCAATGATGTGGGGGCGGATCGTTTTGGCGACTGGATTTCCGCAATCAAGCCTGAAAGCGCGATCTCGCTGTACATCCATGTCCCGTTCTGTCGCAGGTTGTGCTGGTTCTGCGCTTGCCGCACGCAGGGAACACAAACCGATAACCCGGTGATCGCCTACGTGGATGTGCTGAAGGCCGAGCTTGATCTGCTGGCCGCGCGTCTGCCCGAGGGTGTGGTTTTATCGCGCCTGCATTGGGGCGGAGGCACCCCGACCCTGTTGAATCCCGATCTGATGCGCGATCTGTCCCGCCATATCTTTAGCATTGTTCCTCTGGGTCCCGATGCCGAGTTCTCAGTAGAGATCGACCCGAACGAGGTTGACGAAGCGCGGCTGGATGCGCTGGCCGAGGCGGGCATGACTCGGGCCTCAATCGGTGTCCAGGATTTCGACGACGAGATTCAAAAAACCATTGGCCGCATCCAAAGCTATGACACCACCCGAGATGCGGTTGATATGATCCGTGCGCGCGGTATCACCAGTCTGAACACCGATATTCTGTATGGCCTGCCCCACCAGACCAAGGAGCGCATGACCGAAAGCGTTCAAAAGCTATTGTCGCTTAATCCGGACCGGGTGGCGTTGTACGGCTATGCCCATGTCCCTTGGATGGCGAAACGACAGCAACTTATCCCGTCAGAGACGCTGCCAACGCCGGAACAACGGCTGGATTTGTTCGACACAGCCCGCCGCCTGTTCATGTGGGACAACTACGCTGAGATCGGCATCGACCATTTCGCGACGCAAGAAGACGGGCTGACCAAGGCGTTGAATTCAGGGCGGCTGAAACGGAACTTTCAAGGTTATACTGACGACCAGGCCGAAGTTCTGATTGGCGTCGGCGCAAGCTCGATTTCGCGCTTCCCGCAAGGTTATGCACAGAACAACCCGGCGACATCAGCGCATACCAAAGCAATTCGCGACGGGAGGTTTTCGACTTCGCGCGGACATTTGTTCAAGGATCAGGACGCGCTGCGCGCCCGGCTGATCGAAGCACTGATGTGCGATTTCCAGATCAACACGGCCGAAATCCTAAGCAACTTCGATGTATCGGCCGAAGATCTGGGTGGTATGTACGATTCCACAAATTCGGCCTTCGGCGGTTTGCTGCGCATCACCGAAAATGGGTTGTTCATCCCGCCCGAGGCTCGCGCATTGACCCGGATGATTGCGCGAAGTTTCGACGCTTATGACCTAAGCAAAGCCGGGCACAGCTCCGCGATCTAACATCCCCAGTTGCGCAGCACCCCCGGACAAGAGATGCGAAACAGGGGACTTGACGCACGGCATGTGTATTCCGCACACTCGAGGCGTGGGCCGCCATATGGGCCCACAGCCCGAGGCAGGCCCATTCGCAGACAACCCGTGCCGACGCCCCAGCGTGAGGCAACCCCTTTCGTGCAGCCACTCTGCAACCTGAAAGAGGGACAGCACTTATGCGCGTTTTCACGGTTCTAGGCCCCAGCCAATCGGGCAAATCCACTCTGGTCGAGGCCATAAGCCGCCTCGACGGGCGCCCCACAACATTCGACATCTGCGGAACCGTGCATTTGCACGGTTTTTCTTATTTGGACGAACCCTGGTGTGCAGTTGACGTCGATGGCGGTGGCGATGCGCTGGCCTATGTCGGCCCTGCCATGGCCATCTCGGACGCCGCAGTTGTGGTTGTGCCACCCGACCCCGACGCTGCGGTCTTATGCGCGCCCTATCTGCGCTTGGTCGAAGAGGCCGGTATCCCCTGTTTCCTGTTCATCAATCGAATGGACAACCCAAATGGCCGCATCCGCGACATCATCGCCGCGCTGCAAACCTATTGCTCTCATCACATCGCATTGCGACAGGTGCCGATCCGGGATGGGGACACGATCATTGGCGCGGTTGATCTGATTTCAGAGCGGGCGTGGAAGTATCAGGAAGGCCAACCCTCGGCCCTGATTGAGCTGCCGCTATCGGTTGAGGATCGCGAACAAGAGGCGCGCACCGAGCTACTAGAAACCTTGTCGGATTTTGATGATCATCTGCTAGAACAATTGATCGAAGACAAACAGCCCCCAAGCGCCGAGGTTTATGAACTGGCCGCGCAAGTCTTACAGAACCATCAACTAATCCCAGCCTGCCTGGGGGCCGCGAGCCATGGCAACGGCCTGACCCGGCTCATGAAAGCCCTAAGGCACGAGGCCCCAGAGTTTGATATCGCCGCTGGGAGGGATGAGGCAGCCGACAATGCACGGGCCATTGCTGGGTTTGCTGACGTGAAGAAGCATATCGGTAAGATTACAGTTCTGCGCGGCCTGGGCGATGGTGTCAAAGCGCATGAAGCCTTAGGTGGCGAAACCGTTGGCAACCTGACCACGTTGGATGCAAAAACACAGATTGGTGCCCTTGAGGCCGGGCAGATCGGCCTGGCGGTCAAGTCCGATCACCTCAACCCCGGGTTTATCTATGACAGCCGCGCAGCCACACCGCTGCCCGATTGGGCCGCGTCGCACCCGGTTGCGCACCGACAGGTGGTCTCGCCCGCGCATGAGAGGGACGATGTGCGCCTGTCAAACGCCCTGAGCCGATTGGTCGAGATCGATCCGGGGTTGCATCTTGAGCATGATGAACTCAGCGGGCATGCTGTTCTTGGCTCGCAGGGACCGCAACACCTACGGCGCGTGACGGCTAAACTGGCCGAAGATTTCGGGATTGAGATCGAGACCGACGCGGTCGAGACCGCCTATCGCGAGACAATCCGCACACCCGTCGACCACCGACATCGCCATCGCAAGCAATCGGGCGGGGCCGGACAGTTCGCCGATGTCGTCATCTCGGTTTCGCCATTACCCCGCGGCTCGGGCTTTCAGTTTGAAGAGGTCGTCAAGGGCGGGGCCGTTCCCAAGAACTACATCCCGTCGGTCGAACACGGGGCACAGGATGCTCTGGTTCAAGGCCCCGAAGGCTTCCCGGTGGTGGATGTCAAAGTCACCCTGAGCGATGGGAAACACCACAATGTCGACAGCTCGGACTATGCTTTCCGAACGGCTGGCAAGAACGCGGTGCGTGAGGCCCTGCCGCAAGCCAAGCCTGTTGTGCTGCAGCCCATTCTGAATGCCGAGATTCACCTGCCATCTGATTTTGTAGGTGATCTGGTCCCCACGATAAGTTCGCTGCAAGGGCAGGTTCTGGGGTTCGAAGGCAATCCGATTGCCTCAGGTTGGGAGATCTTTAACGCTCAGCTTCCCGCCGTTGCACAGGATGAACTGCACCGAACCCTTGCCAGTGCCACGCGCGGTACCGGCTGGGTAAACCTGAAATTCGATCACTATGAGGAGTTGCGCGGACCGGTCCCAACTACGGCCAAACGCGAAAAAGCCAACGCCTGATAAACGCGTAGGGCGAGCGTCAGCCCGCCGCTGCGATCAATTCGCGCGTATAGTCTGTTTGAGCGTTCTCAAACAGGTCTTCCGCTGCGCCCATCTCGATCACATCGCCGTTGCGCATGACGATCACGTTATGCGACATCGCCCGAACGACCTTTAGATCGTGACTGATGAACAGATAGGCCAGCCCGTATTTCCGCTGCAAATCGCGCAGTAGATCGACGATCTGCACCTGCACCGTCATGTCCAGCGCGCTGGTCGGTTCATCCAGTACCAGCAGTTTCGGGCGCAGCACCATGGCGCGTGCAATCGCGATCCGCTGGCGTTGTCCGCCTGAAAACTCATGCGGATATCGATCCATCGAGGCAGGGTCCAGACCCACTTCGCTCATCACCTCTGCCACTAGCTCGCGCGGCGCGCGGTGCGGGTCGACCTTATGAATGGCCAACCCTTCGGAAATGATCTGCTGGCAAGTCATACGCGGGCTGAGGCTGCCGAACGGGTCCTGAAACACGATCTGCATGTCCTTGCGTAACCGTCGCAGCTCGCGCGTGGACCAGCGGCGGACGTCTTGATCGCGGAATGTGATACCGCCCTCAGATGCGATCAATCGCATGATGGCCAGTGCAAGCGTGGTCTTGCCCGAACCACTTTCACCGACAATCCCCAATGTCTCGCCAGCCCTGACACTCAGCGTTGCGTCATTGACGGCCTTCACGTGACCTACAGTTCGTTTCAGGAACCCACGCTGAATCGGGAACCAAACCTTCAGATGATCGGTGCGCGCAACCTCTTCGGCATCCGCAGCCACTGGATCAGGCTGGCCCGAAGGCTCAGCCTCCAACAGCTTGCGCGTATAGGGGTGTTGCGGGTTGTCGAAAATCTCAGCCGTGATCCCGGTTTCGACAATCTCTCCATCTTTCATCACGCAGACGCGGTCAGCGATCCGCCGCACGATGCCAAGGTCATGGGTGATAAACAGCATCCCCATATTCTCGGATTTCTGCAGCTCGGCAAGCAGTTCCAGAATCTGCGCCTGAATGGTCACATCAAGCGCCGTTGTCGGCTCATCCGCGATCAGAATGTCCGGCTTATTGGCCAAGGCCATCGCAATCATCACCCGCTGACGCTGCCCACCCGACAGTTGGTGCGGATAGCTGTCCAGCCGTTCCTCGGGATCGCGGATGCCAACTTTGTTCAGCAATTCGACAATCCGAGCGCGCGCTGCATCGCCTGTTAGCCCCTGATGCAACGCCAGGGACTCTGCCATCTGTTTCTGGATGGTGTGCAACGGATTCAGCGACGTCATCGGCTCCTGAAAGATGAAGCTGATGTCGTTGCCGCGAACCTCCATCAGCTTGTCCTCGGACGCACCAATCATTTCTTGCCCGTCATACCGCACGGACCCTTCCACAATCGCGCTGTCCCCCAGCAGGGACACCGTCGACAAGGCCGTCACGGATTTGCCCGATCCCGATTCCCCGACCAGCGCAACAGTTTCGCCCCGGTCCACGGTGAAGGATACACCTTTGACCGCTGCCGAGACCTGCCCGTCCTGCCGGAACGAGACCCTCAGGTTGTTCACATCCAACAGGCTCATGAGAAGGTCTTTCTGGGATCAAACGCATCACGGACGCCTTCGAAAATGAAGACAAGCAGCGATAGCATGATGGCAAAGGTGAAGAACGCCGTGAAGGCCAGCCACGGGGCCTGAAGGTTCTGTTTCGCCTGCAAAGTCAGCTCCCCCAGTGACGGGGCCGAAGATGGCAGGCCGAAGCCCAGGAAATCCAGCGAGGCTAGCCCGCCGATGGTGCCGGTCACGATGAACGGCATGAAAGTCAGGGTGGCAACCATCGCATTTGGCAACATGTGGCGGAACATGATGGTCATGTTTCCCACGCCGAGCGCGCGCGCGGCACGGACATATTCCAGATTACGCGCCCGCAGGAACTCGGCTCGAACAACACCCACAAGACCTGTCCAACCAAACAGGATCATCAATGCCACCAGCAACCAGAAACTTCGCCCCAAGATGGCGAACATGATGATAATGACATAGAGCGACGGCGTCGCCGACCATATCTCGATAATCCTCTGGAAAATCAGATCAAGCCAACCGCCAAAGAACCCCTGAATGGCCCCAGCAAATATGCCGATCAGGCTGGCCGCGCCTGTCACCAGTAGGGTAAACAGGATTGACAGGCGGAAGCCATAGATGACCCTCGCCAGCACATCGCGTTTCGTGTCATCCGTGCCCAACAGGTTCTGCCCGTTGGGCGGCAACGGGGCCGCACCGGAGCGGTCAACGCTCGTGTTGTAGGAATACGGGATCAGAGGCCAGATGGCCCAGCCGCGTTCGAACCCGTCGGCCTGATAGGTTCCGGCGTCGATCTGTGCGATAATCCCTTCGGGATCGTCGAAGCAGGCGTCCATGCCACCACTGTCGATCAGGCACATAACCTCGGGGTCGCGATAAATCGCTTCGGTTTGGAAGTCGCCGCCAAACTCGGTTTCTGGATAAAAGTTGAAGATCGGCGTATAGAACGCGCCGCGGTATTGCACCAAGATCGGTTTGTCGTTGGCGATAAACTCGGCAAACAGTGACAGGCCAAACAAGATCGAGAAGATGATCAAAGACCAGAATGCACGGCTGTTACGCCGGAAATTGCGCCAGCGGCGCTGGTTCAGAGGGGAGAGAGCCACTTATCCCTCCCGCTTTTCAAAGTCGATGCGCGGATCGACAAGGACGTACATCAGATCGCTGATGATCCCAACCACCAAACCCATCAGGCCGAAGATGAACAGCGTCCCGAATATCACCGGGTAGTCACGCGCCACGGCAGCTTCGAACCCCAGGCGCCCAAGCCCGTCCAATGAGAAGATCGTCTCGATAATGATCGATCCACCGAAGAACACCCCAATGAAAACAGCTGGAAAACCAGCGATCACGATCAGCATGGCATTGCGGAACACATGGCCATAGAGAACCCGTTTTTCGCTCAACCCTTTCGCGCGGGCTGTCATGACATATTGCTTCTTGATCTCATCCAGAAACGAGTTCTTGGTCAGCAGCGTCAGTGTCGCAAAGGCGGAAATGGTCAGCGCAATGATCGGCAAGGCGATGTGCCAGAAGTAGTCAGCGACTTTGCCAAACAGGCTCAAGTTTTCCCAATTGTCCGAGGTCAGCCCGCGCAGTGGGAAGATTTGCCAATAAGATCCACCGGCAAACAGAACCAGAAGCAGGATGGCGAACAGGAAACCGGGGATGGCATAGGCAACGATAATGGTGCCGCTGGTCCAGGTATCGAAGGTCGATCCATCCTTAACCGCCTTGCGAATGCCTAGGGGAATTGAGACCAGATAGGCAATCAGGGTCGACCAAAGGCCCAGAGAGATCGACACGGGCATCTTTTCGAGCACCAGATCGATCACGCTGATCGATCGGAAATAGCTCTCACCAAAATCCAGCGTCAGGTAGTTCCCCATCATGTTCAAAAACCGCTCTAGCGGCGGTTTGTCGAAACCGAACTCTTTTTCCAGTTCTTCGATAAATTCCTTCGGCAGTCCACGGGCGCCAATGTACTCGCTGTCTGAACCAAACGTTTCTTCGGTCTGAACGTTCTCGCCCCCGGCAAAACCGGCGAATACATCACCTTCGCCCTGCATCTGGGCCAGAATTTGCTCGATCGGGCCACCTGGCACAAATTGCACCAGTGTGAAATTCACGATCATGATGCCAAGCAACGTTGGAATGACCAGCAAAAGTCGGCGTAGTATATATGCGCCCAAAGTCTGTTACCTCACCGCGCCGGCAGTTTTTAGTTTCTGGTACTTCTCTTCATTGAACCACCAGAAATCAAACTGCCCAACAGCCAGCGGAGGCAACACCTCGGGATGCTCATACATGTCGTAATAGGCGACCCAGGTATCTGAAACAAATCCGGACGGCACCTGAATTCGCAGGTATCTAAGGACACGATCCAGAGCTTTTAGCGATGCGATCTCTTCCTCGCGCGATTTGGTATCCAGAGCCGCATCAATGATCGCGTCAACCAGCGGGCTTTGCAAAGACTGCGGATTGTATGACGATACGACGGCGGTTTCTGATCCATACGCCTGTTTGAGACCGGTACCTGCTTCCAAGAACGGCTGGTTGCGGAAAAAGATCATGTCGAAGTCTTTATCATAGTACCGCTGAATCCACTGGGCACTGTCGATCTTTTCAACCGTGACTGAAACACCAAAGCTTTCCAGGCTTGATGCATAGGTGGTCACGATAGCCTCTGCCGTGTCCGAAGAGGACGCATTCAACATGATCTGGATGGACATCGGATTGCCATCGGCATCCTGCAGCTTCCCCGCACCATTTACAGTCCAACCCGCTTCGGAGAGCAGCTTTAAGGCAGTACGTTTGTTCCGACGGTCCACGGTGCGGGCCGGGTTCGAGCTGTGCGCACGTACCGCTTCCTGTGTCAGCACCTCTGCGGGCACCAAATCGCCAAGCGATTCGAGGAAGGTTTTCTCAAGACCCGTGGGAACCCCCTCGGCAGCAACTTCCGAGTTTTCTGCGAAGGAATGGCGCTGTTCGGTCAGACCATATTGCAGGGATTCGGACGTCCACTCGAAGTTGAAGGCAAGCCCCAAAGCCTCTCGCACTTTGATGTCGTCAAACGGTGCCCGCGTCATATTGAAGATAAAGCCCGAAGGCGATGGAGGCGACATGACCGGTATTTCTTCGCGTTTCACATAGCCGTTTTGGACAGCCGGAAAATCATATCCCGTTGCCCATTTTTTGGTGCTGCCTTCAGCCCGGAAGGTGTAGACACCCGCCTTAAACGCCTCAAATTCGGCAGCATCATCTGCGAAGTATTCGACCCGAACGGTCTCAAAGTTGTGACGGCCAACATTGATCGGCAGATCCCAACCCCAATAGTCGGGGTTGCGCCGATAGACGATATAGCGGTTCAGCTCAAAATCATCGACCACGTAGGGCCCGCTGCCCATCGGGGTTTGCAAGCTCTGTTTGTCCAATCGCTCGCCCGTTTTTTCGTACCAGGCTTTTGAAAACACAGGGGTTCCGCCAACCTGAGAAATCAAGGAGCGGCGCGAAATTCCATCCACGAAGTTATATTTGATCGTGTGATCATCGATGATCTCATAACCTTCGATCCGCTGCTTCACCGCGCGGGCATAGCTGCGGATGCCTTGTTCCAGAAACAGGTCATGCGTGAATGCCGCGTCATGAGCGGTCAGTGGAGTGCCATCTGCAAACCGGGCTTCAGGACGCATATAGAATATGCACCATTCCTTGGTGTCTGGGTATTCGACGGCCTCGGCCAACAACCCGTAAGCTTCTGTGATGGAGTCTGCAGGCGTCGCAGATCCAAATGGGCTTGCGCCAAACATGCTTTCCGCAATCAGCCCCGAATACAGCCCGGCTTTGCCTTGCCAGTTGAACCGGTTCATCCCGTCGAACGTTCCGCGCGTCGAAACCGATATATGGCCCCCAACAGGCGCATCCGGGTTCACATAGTCAAAATGTTTGAAGTCGGGTGGATATTTAAGGTCACCAAAGAACGAATACCCATGTGCCCGAATGATGGTCTCCGCATCAGCACCAGCGGCCAAAGCGCCGCCGAGCCCGGGGGCGGTTGCAGCAACAGCCGTACCGCCCAATAGTTGCAGCGCTGTACGCCTGTTCATACGCGCCTGCGTTGGTGTCGTGCTTTTGCGTGTCATCCCCACCTCTCCTACAAACCTGTCAACGTCTTAATGCGCCTAAGCCTAGCTAAAGGTCTAGAACACTCAGTTTCAAGTTTAGAATGCATAAGCGTATTGTGAAGTAATCCTCACGCAAAAATTAAAGCCGCTGCAAAATGCAGCGGCTTTCACGAGTTTTTGATCTGTTAAAGGATCAATTGCCAATGGTTTGCAGATAGGCAATCAGATCGGCGCGTTCTTCTGGCTTTCTGAGACCAGCAAAGCTCATGGATGTGCCCGAGATATAGGCGCTCGGGCGCTCAAGGAAGGCATCCAGGGCTTCTGGCGTCCAGTTGCCACCGTGTGCCTGCATCGCTGCCGAATAGCCGGTGAACCCTTTGGCAGTTGCAACAGGACGGTCAACAATTGCGTACAGATACGGGCCCGTGCCATTTGCCCCATCTTCCAGCTTGTGACACGCAGTACACTTCCGGAATACGCGTGCACCTTTTTCAGGATCAGCAGCGGCCAGCAGGTCCTCAAAGACCACTTCTTCGCCATTCGCGCTTTCGCCCGCACTTTCGGTTTCGATAATGTAAGCGGCTTCCGCCTCGCCGTGACCACCGGGTGAATACAGGATATCCGCGCCCCATTTAGCCAGGAGAAGCACCAGGAAAGTGCCAAACAGGCCTGCTGAGGCCTTGGTAACTGTCATCGTGTCGAACATTGATCGCGTGTCCATTTCAGCTGTCTGCGCAGGTGTCTAAGGCTTCCCCTGACGAGAGGCAAGGTATAGACACCGCGACTAAACGCCCAATTCAAGAACTTGTTGCACGGAATCGACCAAATGACCAATCGCATTGCTTTTCAAGGGGAACCCGGTGCCTACAGTCACGAGGCCTGCCGCAATGCGCGGCCGGATATGGAGGCACTGCCCTGTCGCACCTTTGAGGATGTGATCGAATCGGTTCGCTCGGGCCAGGCCGATCTGGCTATGCTGCCGGTCGAAAACACCACCTATGGGCGCGTGGCCGACATTCACCGGCTTCTGCCCCATAGCGGCCTGCACATCATTGACGAAGCTTATGTGCGCGTTCACATCAATCTACTTGGTGTCCACGGCGCCAAACTGGAAGATGTGACCGAGGCACATTCCCATCTGGTTTTGCTGCCTCAATGCGCCACTTTCCTGCGCGAACATGGTATTCGTGGCCGTGTCAGCCCGGACAACGCCCGCGCCGCACGTGAAGTCTCTGAGGCTAACGATCCGCATTCAGCCGCATTGGCAAGCGAACTGGCGGCCGAAATCTATGGCCTGGACGTACTGGCGCGCCATATCGAGGACCACGGTGACAACACAACCCGGTTTCTGGTCATGTCACCCGAGGCTGATACCTCGCGCCGTGGTGACCATGAGATGATCACCAGTTTCGTCTTTCAGGTCCGCAACATTCCCGCTGCTCTTTATAAGGCCATGGGCGGGTTTGCGACCAATGGGATCAACATGACCAAGCTGGAAAGCTATATGGTTGATGGCTCGTTCACGGCGACCCAGTTCTACGCCGATATCATGGGGCATCCAGACGACCGGAATGTCCAATTGGCAATGGATGAGCTGCAGCACTTCACGACCAATGTCGAGATTCTGGGGGTCTATCCCGCCGCCCGGCCCAGAGGCTGATAACTCTTCGCTAGGTTTTGGTGCCCGCGAACTCGGACCGGCGTTCATCTCTGCGCCAAGTGGTGAGTATGGCATCAACGCATAGATCGGTTCCATCGGTCGACGTGACCTCAAGATCGTATCGCCTACCGATGTGGATCGTAGCGTGATCCCGCTCGGCGCTGCCAAATGGGCGGTCCCCTCGTCGGCTCTCACGCTCGGTCAGTAGCGGCAAAGGGCAGTGGACCGCGACAAACAACACATCATGAGCTCTGAAAAGGGGCTGCAACTGTTCGACCCAACCCGGTGTATCCAGGATATGCTCCAGGATCAGATGATTGCCCGCATCCGCATAAGCGGCCACCGACCTGTGGAAACCATCAAAGAATGCGGCCCGATCCGAGGGCCAATCAAACTCTGCTGCGCGATACCGATCCAAAGGCAGCACCCCGGCATCCCGAAGATGGTCAATCGAGATATGCCAAAACGGCAGTTCTATCTTCTTCTGAAGCGCGCGGGCGATTGTGCTCTTGCCACTGCTCGATGCACCATGAAGGACAATGATATGGGACATGCGTGTCAGACTAACAGAGTATAGGCTTTCGACACCCCAGCATCGAGCCGTCGATAGGTTCGGAACCCCATCGCGTCATAATAGGCAAGGCCGTCTTGGTTATCCGCACCAATCGTTGCGTCGATTGATGTCAGCCCGAAATCGCGGGCAGCGTTCAACGTCTGGGCAAACAATCCGCGCCCGATGCCGCGTCGCGCGGCTGTTGGCCGGATATGAGTGCCAATGATGCCCCAACCCACCGCGACATCATATGGGTTGTCTTCGGCCGCATATCTCAGCGACTGAAACCCAAGGATCTGCCCGATGTGTTCAACGGCAACCGTGCAGCGAACACTGTCAGGATGGGCTATATAGTGACCCAGAACAAACTCGGCTGTTACTGGCGCCTTGCGCTTTCCGGCATCAAAGATGTCCTGCAAGACGCTTGCGATGCTCTCCGCGTCACCTTTTTGCGCTCGCCTGTAGAAGATTTCGCTCAAAAGCTTTGCCCCTAACTGTCCGCAGCAACCGACACTACGCGCCGTGCTTGTAGCGTTGCTCCAGCTCGCGCGCGAATTCAGCCAGCCGCAGTTGAAATTGCTTGCGGAACCGCGCTTGCCCCAGCTTCATCGATTGCAACAGCAACCGGGCGGGCAGAGATTTCGCGCTTAGTGACATATCCACACTCAACCGAGTCCGACGCTGCGACAGCGCCAGCAGATCAATCGTCGTGACGCCTGCCATCCCCTTGCTGTTGGCCTCAAACCGCATCTGCGCCGGGCGCTCACAATCGGTCATGACAACGGTCATCTGGCGCGCTTTGCCACGCAGTTTGAATTCGGTGTCCCAGGTGGTGCCTGCGACGGGCGGGATATCCTGCGTCACGCGCCGCACATCGATGCCACGCCGCATCGCCATCCGCTCGAACCGGTCGAAATCGGCGACCATCTCGAACACCGAATTTATCGGGGCTTCAATATCTTCACGTGCTGAAAACTGCATTTCGGCCTTTACTACGCTTTTTTTTAGTTTTCCGTCAGTCTAATGTATCTGCAAGCCAGTTTCGCAGAAGGAAATGCGCAATTGCACCTTTCCGGGCGGGCAACAGCTTGGGATGATCTCCGGCGAAGGCCTGCATCATTTCGGTTTTGGTGACCCAAAGCGCGTCCTCGATTTCAACTGGATCAATCTTAATGTCACGCGATAGTGCTTCACCCGCGCAGCCAAACATCAGCGACGACGGAAACGGCCAAGGCTGGCTGGACAGGTACGAGACGACGCCCACCGGCACTCCTGCTTCCTCCATCACTTCGCGGCGCACAGCGGCTTCCAAAGTTTCGCCCGGTTCCACAAACCCCGCGAGTAGAGAATACATCCCTTCGGGCCAGCCGGGCGACCGGCCCATCAGAACCGCATCGCCATGTGTGATCAGCATGATGACAACCGGGTCGGTGCGTGGGAAGTGCTGGGCCCCGCAAGACGGACAGCTGCGTTGCCAACCCGCCTGCGCGATCTGGGATGGCGCACCGCATTGGGCGCAGAACTTATGCGTCTTGTGCCAGCCAATAACGGCCTTTGCGGTTGCTGCCAGCTCGGCATCGCGGGTTGAAAGCCGGGTCATGATCCGGCGCAGCTCAGCAAACGCAGTGCCCATGGGCAAGTCGGGGTGTTGCTGTTCCGACCGATCAACAAAAGTATCAAGGCCAGTCAGATCCTGACCCTCGGCTGCCCAGCCCGAGATGTCAAAGGCAAAGATCGGGGCGCGCCCTTCTTCCAAACCCAAAAAGATCGGGGCAGAGATAATCCCACCCGGTCCGTTTTGAATCACGGGGTGTGACATCGGAAGCCTGACAAGCTGATCCAGCGCCTCACCCTGCACCAGCAGTTTTCCGCGCCACAGCAGGACGCAGCGCGCCTTTGTGTCATCTTGTGCTTGTTGCAGCCGTTCTGCATCAGATCGTAGCTCGGCGGCTCGATCAAGGCCCGAGCCACCAAAAGTCACCAGTTCTGCGTTTTTCATTCATTGTCCCTTGGGCTTTGCTGACAGGGCTGCCACGGCAACCAGAATGTTGCAATGCAATTCCTCGGCACACCCCTGACCCTGCGACAACGCCGTGGTTGATACGCCTAAAAATATGTGCATTAAATCTACTAAATGTTGATTTTGAATAATATTATCGCCCAAAAGTAGTAGTTCAGAGTGAAAACAAGACCAGTTTGTACAAGTCAGACTGAAAGCGCAGACGTGAAAATTCGTATTCTCGCGACCACCGATCTGCACATGAACCTGACTGGTTTCGACTATTATTCCGACCTGCCCGATGCTTCAGTCGGGCTTACGCGAACCGCCAATCTGATCAACTCCGCACGCCATTCTGCAGGTGATGCAGTTGTCCTGCTCTTCGACAATGGCGATGCGCTTCAGGGCACACCGCTTGGTGACCGGGCGGTACAAGACCACGACACCCATCCGATGATGCAGGGCTTTGCCGCTTTGCAGTACGATGCGATAGGTCTGGGCAATCACGACTTTGGCTTTGGACTGGACGCGCTGGATCGCATTCTTGCAGACGCGCCCTGCCCGGTTCTGTGCAGCAATCTGTACCCGACCAAAGGCATCCGAACACGCTGGCAAGACCACACGATCTTTGACCAAACCGTTTCGTGGGACGGGCAAGATATACCCCTGCGCATTGGTGTTTTTTCTATTCTGCCGCCGCAGACAACCCAGTGGGAAGCGCATCACCTAAGTGGAATGGTGACCTCCGAAGGTATTCTCGACGCGGCCAAACGCGCGGTACAGAGCCTGAAATCGGCGGGATGCGATCTGATCATCGCATTGGCGCATTCAGGGATCGAGCAGGAAGACGAAGCCCCCGGGTCTGAGAATATGGTGATCGCGCTTGCAGGTCTTGCGGGCATAGATGCCCTGATCGCCGGGCATACGCATTTCACGATGCCCGGTCCAAGCCATAGCACCATGCCCCAAGTGGATCATGACGCCGGGTTGATCCATGGCAAACCCGTGGTCATGGCTGGATCAGCGGGCTCACATCTGGGGCAGATTGATCTGCATATGGCTCGTTCAGCCGATGCTGGCTGGGTCATTATCGCGCAAAGTGCAAAACTGCATGCGGTGAGTACGGCATCAGATGATGCCGAGGTGCCGGAAAACCCCGAACTTGTCGCGCTTTTTGCGCCAATCCATTCCAAAACCCGCGCTGAGATGGCAGAACCGGTGACCCGAATCTCGCAGCCCTTGCACAGCTATTTCAGCTTTTGCGCCCCGGATCAGGGGCTTGCACTTGTTGCGATGGCTCAGGCAGCAGGCCTCAGGCCATATCTAGCGGGCTCGGCACTGGCAGATCTACCAATGCTATCGGCCGTCTCTCCTTACAAGTGTGGCGGTCGATCTGGCCCTCGCTTTTATACCGACGTCCCCGCAGGTGAGGTTTGCCTGCGCCACATCGCCGACCTGCATATTTTCCCCAATGAGCTGCGCGCCGTCAGAGTCACTGGCGCACAGGTTCTCGACTGGCTTGAGATGTCGGCTGGCGTTTTTCATCAGTTGCGATTCGATGCCGCATCCGAGCTGATTGATCCAAGCCGCGCAGGGTATAATTTTGATGTGCTGTTTGGGCTGAGCTACCAGATCGATCTGGCACAACCTGCGCGGTTTGACCGCCAAGGGCAATTGCTGGGCCAAGACAATCGACGCATACGCCAGCTGCACATTAATGGGTCTGATCTGCGGCCCGAGCAGGAGGTCATCGTGGCGCTCAACAACTATCGCGCCAGCGGAGGTGGGTATTTCCCCTTCGTCGATCAGGCGCATGCCATCAACTTACCGCCATTAGATATCAAAAGGGTCCTGCGCGACTATTTGATTGGCGATCTGCCCGCCGATCCGCTTGCGCAGAAACCTTATCCCTTTGCGCTTACCCCCCAAGACGGGGCGCAGGCGATCCTGACCACCGGGCCCGGCGCGCTGAAGTATTTGGCAGAGTTAAACACATATGAACCACAAGTTCTGACCCCTGATTCCTCAGGTTTTGAACGCATTCAGTTAACTCTCTGACGGGTTGCCATTTGCAGCGGGCTTGCCTATATCAAGCCCTGAGAGGTTGGCGCGGGCGAGCGCCTCGCCAACCTGGTCAGGTCCGGAAGGAAGCAGCCACAACGAGCCCCGCTTGGGTCGATGTCCAACCTCTCACTGGTCGCAACCGACAAGCCATAGGAGGGCTTTTATGAGTGTAGCAAAAACCCTTCAGGCAGCGCGGTTCTGATCGCAATCTACCCGACTGCCTGAACACATCGCCACTGGATGCGCGTCTGCCATTTGGTCGCTATGCTGTTTCTGAACATAGGCAGATCAATGTCTCATACACTTTCGGACCTGGGATGGTCCTCTCATTTTGCCGCGCAAAGCGTGGATTACTCTAATCACACCCCCTATCGCATCTCAGCGGTACACCGCGATCGTCTGATCGGGCTGTCAACTGCAGGCGAAACGCCACTTACTTCACCTGCTCGTTCAACTGGCGACTTTGCAGTGGGCGACTGGGTGCTTGCTGATCAGGATCAGCGCATTCAGCACCTGCTCGACCGGCGCAGCCTGCTGCAACGGCGTGCCGCTGGCACGGGGGCCGAAGCGCAACTGATCGCCGCAAATGTGGATGTGCTGTTCATCGTCACCTCATGCAATGCGGATTTCAACCTGCCCCGGCTGGAGCGATACTTGGCCCTTGCCAATCAGGCCGGGTGCTATCCGGTCATCGTCCTGACCAAGGCGGACCTGTGTGCGGATCCCGACGCAGTTCGGCGTCAGGCACAAAAACTTGGGCCATTCCTGACTATTCTGACCGTCAACGCGCTTGACCCTGAGGATATAGAAAAAGTCCTCAGCTGGTGCCCCACCGGCCAAACGGCTGCTCTGGTCGGCTCGTCCGGCGTTGGAAAAACCACGCTGGCCAATGGGATGACGGGTCAGGCAGAGGCAACGGCAAGCATCCGCGAGGATGACGCCCATGGACGTCATACCACAACCGCCCGTGCCCTGCATCCGATGCGGAACAAAGGCTGGCTGATCGACACACCGGGCATGCGCGCGTTGCGTTTGCTTGATGCGCAAGAAGGTGTGGATGAGGTCTTCTCTGACATTCTGGAGCTTGCGCAAGGGTGCCGGTTCTCGGATTGCCGACATGAACAGGAACCGGGATGTGCCGTACAGGCTGCGATTACCGATGGCACGCTTGATCCTGCGCGGCTGGATCGATGGCGTAAGCTGCGGCGCGAGGATCAGAGGAATTCTGAAACCATCGCCCAATCTCGCGCGCGCGATAAGGCGTTCGGAAAGATGGTCCGATCGGTTGTGAAAGGCAAAAAGCACCTAAAAGGTCGGTGAGCAAAACAGGGGCGTCGCGCAATCGACGCCCCTACTCAATCAACCGGGACCAAACAGCCGCGTTACGCCGCGCAAACGCGCCGATATGACCGATTTCTTTAACGCCGTAGTCGCGTGCAGACAGCACATGGCGTCGCGCCTTGGAGCCATAAAGATCGGCCAGTCGCCAGACCGCTTCAGGTGGGACGGTCTGATCATCATCGCTGGTGAACAGATCCACCGGGACACCCAAATCCGCCCAGCGCGCTTGTGGCAGGTTTTGCCCCATCTCGGGTAGATAGCTGTGCGGCGCAGTGCACCACCTGCGCCATTGCCAGTAGACAGGACCCGGCAAATCAGCCCCAAACCCGATTGCCTTGCCCGGCAAATACCCCAGCGCCTTCACCAGCAACGGCACATGCCCGCGCCAAAACATCCAGGCCAGCCCTTTGTAGGGCCAGGGATGATCCGACAAGGTGACCAGCCCCGAGCAGACACAGATCATTCGGTCGATCTTGTCGATATCCCGCTGCACCGGCCCCAACATCCCGCCGACCGAATGGCCAATTGTCCACTGGTTGGCATCAGGAAAACGTCGCCGCATCTCGGCCCGCGCCGCTGGCATGTCGATCAATGCCCAATCGGCCATTGTGACCTTTGAGTCTTTCAAACGCCCAGTGCATGAGTGGCCAAAATCGCTGTAGTCATAAGTTAGGCAGGCCATACCGCGCTCTGCAGCCAACCATCTTGCGAAATATTGATAATAGTCGCGTGGGACACCCGTTGCCCCGTTCAATACAACAACTGTTTCGGGTTTGACTACGGGGCAATACAAACGCGCCGACAGCATCGCTGATCCGGATTGGAACTGAAAGTCTTCAACTTTCGCTGCCTCGTGCGTATCTAGCATCGCGTCTTCGGGTGCTTTCTGAACCGATCAGTTTACCGATCTACAAAGCACAACAAACCTTGTCCGAGTCAACCCGAGGACTACTTGACCAAACGTCCATCTGCGCAACACCATGCATCTGCCCAAAGTTGCAACGACACCGCACGCGCCCCTGCTCAAGACCCTTAGGGATGTAACCAGATCACCCCGAACGCAGTTCTAGTACGTCGGGGGTCGCGCGTGTGGCCCAAATCATCTGCTCGTCAGTCTCCACAGCGCATGGACGCAGTGCCCGCAAGCGGGTCAACGCTTGATCAATACGTTCACCGCATTCGATCATCAGCCGCAGAACGACCATTCCGGATCGCCCGCACCCACCCCGGCAATGAACCAGCACCCGGCCACCCCCAGACAGCGCATGTCGCGCCGCCGCGCTGACGGCAACCCACTCATCCTCGATACTGGGTGACGGAACTCCATAGTCCTCGACCGGCAGATGTACCCACCGGCTGGCGCGCCCCTGAATGTCGCTGCCAAAGCTCTGTGCGCCGACCTGCAACATCTCGGCATCTGTCGTCATTGAGATCACAAGCCCGGGTTTCCAATCTGATATCGTGTCCAGATCATCGGCATAGTCGCCCCCACGACCCGGCAGCGACGTCAGCGCAAGCGTGCCACCCCCAACCTGCAAGGCATAGACCACCAGCTGAGACATCAAAGTCCTCCTCCCAAAACCGCGCCTGTTCAAAAGTTTTGTTTCTGCAAATCTGAGACCCCAGTTTACGCAGATCGCGATTCGCTCCAAACCAAATTTCCTGAAGCGCGCTGTGGACGCGGGCAGCGGCGGCCACTACGCTGTGGCGACGTCCCGAATCCGCCAGAGCAGACATGACCGAAACAGACAGCCCCGCCTATCAGGTTCTCGCCCGCAAATATCGCCCGGAAACCTTTGCGGATCTGGTGGGTCAGGATGCGATGGTACGCACGTTAAAAAACGCGTTCGAGGCCGATCGGATCGCGCAAGCCTTTGTCATGACCGGCATTCGTGGGACGGGTAAAACCACCACGGCCCGTATCATCGCCAAAGGCATGAACTGCATCGGTGCGGACGGCAATGGCGGCCCGACCACCGAACCCTGCGGCCAGTGCGAGCACTGCACCGCGATCATGGAAGGTCGTCATGTCGACGTGATGGAGATGGACGCCGCCAGCCGTACGGGCGTCAATGACATTCGCGAGATCATCGACAGTGTCCGCTATCGCGCCGCCTCAGCCCGTTACAAGATCTACATCATCGATGAGGTTCACATGCTCTCGACCAGCGCTTTCAACGCGCTGCTCAAGACGCTGGAGGAACCACCTGCGCATGTGAAATTCATCTTTGCGACCACCGAGATCCGCAAAGTTCCAGTCACGGTTCTGTCTCGCTGCCAACGCTTCGACCTGCGCCGGATCGAGCCCGAAGATATGATCGGCCTGCTTCGCAAGATCGCCGCGGCTGAGAACGCTGAGATTGCCGAGGACGCATTGGCCCTGATCACCCGCGCAGCCGAGGGATCTGCCCGCGACGCGACCTCATTGCTGGATCAGGCGATCTCACACGGGGCCGGAGAGACAACGGCCGATCAGGTGCGCGCCATGCTTGGCCTTGCTGATCGTGGCCGGGTTCTGGACCTGATGGATATGATCCTGCGCGGCGATGCCGCCGGCGCGCTGACCGAACTCAGCGCGCAATATGCCGAAGGCGCCGATCCGCTCGCTGTGCTGCGCGATCTGGCTGAGATCACCCATTGGGTCTCGGTCGTGAAAATCACGCCGGACGCAGCAGAGGACCCAACCGTATCGCCCGACGAACGCGCGCGCGGCCAACAGATGGCCGAGGCCCTGCCGATGCGCGTGCTGACTCGGATGTGGCAGATGCTGTTGAAAGCGTTGGAGGAAGTCTCCGCTGCGCCAAACGCGATGATGGCAGCCGAAATGGCTGTGATCCGCTTGACCCATGTGGCCGACCTGCCAAGCCCGGAAGAGTTGATCAAACGTCTTCAAGATGCACCGCCTCCACCCATGGGTGGACCAGGAGGGGGCGCAACTCCTCACAACAATGGCGCAGCCCCTGTGGACGCACGCGGTCCGATGACCGCAAGCCACCAGCCCGCACCGCGCAGTTCCGGCGGCGCGCCTGTCGCAGCGCTCGCACAAGATGTTCAGGCCGCGCTGGCCCGGTATCCGACCTTCGACCATGTGGTCGAGCTGATCCGGACCAACCGCGATGTCAAATTACTGGTCGAAGTCGAAAACGGTGTTCGCCTGGTTTCATACCAACCCGGTCGGATCGAGTTCACCCCCGCGCCGCAAGCCCCGACCGATCTGGCCCCGCGTCTTGGCTCGGCCTTGCAGCGCTGGACGGGCAACCGCTGGGCTGTTTCTATTGTGTCGGACGGAGACGCGCCGACCATTGCAGAGGTTCGCGACAAGGCCGAGTTTGCGCTTAAGGATGAAGCCTCTGAACACCCTCTGGTGCAAGCCGTGTTGGCGCATTTCCCGAAAGCCAAAATCACCAAGATCGAGACCCCCGAACAACGCGCCGCTCAGGTCGAAACCGAAGCGCTGCCAGAGGTGGAAGACGAATGGGACCCGTTCGAGGAGGATTGACACCGGTTCAAAAGCCAAATCTCCCGCGCCC
>NZ_JBQFYL010000021.1:0-52378 GCF_056541465.1 Ruegeria sp. AH12
AAGGATTGGCGGCGTGTGGCAACCCGCTATGACAGGTGCCCAAAGGTATTCCTCTCCGCCATCGCTCTCGCCGCCACTGTCATATTCTGGCCATGAAACAACAACGAGTCCTGAACCTAATCTCCCAAGCCGTGATCGATTTGCGTGATCGCCGCATGTGGCAAAACGTTGCTGGCATGCTGAAACAGCGAGTCAGGCTGCAGAAAGCTCAATGACGGGTGCTTGTTCTTGAAGCTGCCGAGGCTGCTCAAAATCTCCAATGCGATGATTTGTACTTTCTCTGGGGCCATCGAACTGTCTACCATCAATGACGCAAAAGCGCCTACAGTTTCTATCTGTTGTGAGTTGCCGGGGTAAATACCGCCCGGTAAGGATTGCGGTACAAGTGAAGTTCTCTCTGATGTCATTTTGAGTGTGATGGCATCAGGGATATTCAAAAGTACCCCTTGGCACCTTGATGTTAACTCGGTTGCAAGCTGATTAGGGATCGCAGCCATCCAGATGATCACGTCTAGTTCCCCATTGCAGAACGCATTTACTTGCTCAAAAGGCTCAAGTTCGCCTGCGAAAGCAAGATCATCAATGGTGATACCTATCGCGCGCAAAAGAGTCTCAGCGGTGATCCTTGAACCGGATTCTTTGCTTCCAATGTTTACGCGTCTGCCTCGCAAATCTCTAACTGATGAAACTTTTGAACTGGGCAGAGCAATCACGTGTAGGGTCTCTTGCTGAAGGGCGATTATGTTGCGAAGGTCAGAGTAAGCACCACTTTCTTCGAACGGCCCGGTACCGCTGAGTGCTTTGGCAAGTGCATCACTCTGTACAATCCCAGCTACAACGCTAGGAAACTCACGCATGCTATTGATGTTTTCGATCGAACCGCTTGTTGCCTCAACAGAGCACCTCAAACCATGGATGTGACTACGGTTGTTCAGTACGTCACAAATACCATCGGCAATTGGATAATACGCTCCGCTGATACCTCCGGCGCTAATCTTTAGATAACTGTTTTCTGTCGCTTGTACAGATTTAGAAATGGGCATGAGTGCAAGCACTAGACAGAAAAGAATGGATCGACCCAAAACTGAAAACCCAGCGCGAGACCTTCTGACTATCCAAACTAAGAGCATCTTATTCCGACTCCAGCAATGCGCGTGCCGATGCAGCTTCCTCCAACAAAACGCGGTTTGTCGGGTTTAGCCGCAACCCTCGCTCAATCACTTCGACGGCGCCAGTGTTATCACCTGCTTCGACCAGTACTTTCCCATAGAGACCATACACCTGCGCGTCCTCGGGCTCTATTTCGAGCAGCCTTTCGCAGGCCCTTAAGGTTTGCCTGCTCATAGTGCCATCCAACCCAGAAATGCACGCAGCATACGCGTAGGCGGAGGATGTCTGATCGGAATTGAACGCGCGCAAAAGGTCCTCCGTTGCTTCGTCCGGGAGCCCCATCGTCATGTAGGTCAGACCGCGTTGATAGAAAACTTCTGCTGGTTCAATGCCGAGACGTACATGCAAGGCGTGTGCTACATCAAATGTATCAAGCGCTTCGTGATACATTCCAAGAGCGTGTTGAGAGCTACCGATATGAAGTTCCAGGTTCGCCAAATAAATATCATTTTCATCGGACCCGGGCGACATGACGCGTTGTGCAGCGCGAAATGACCTCAACGCTGAGGCATGGTCACCCTGCGCGGCTTCGAGGTTTCCTGCTGCAAGTTCGACGACATATTCATCAAGTTGAGAATCCTTGTACTGTATTTTGCGGGACTTCGATCTGCGCAAAACAAGCCTGGCCCGATCACAGTCGATTTCGGCAATCAAGAAGTATCCTGCAGAAGTCGCTGCCCAACACCGTTGCCAAAGAGAAAAGATGTCATTGGGTTCGAAATCAAGGGCTGACCCGAAATTCGCAATCGCCCGATCAAATTGTCCGCTGCGAAGATTTGCACTCCCCTTGAGCCGAAGAGCCGAGACATAATTGGTTCTATTGATGTCCTCAATCAGAAGCGTTGCTTCTGCTGTTCTTTCCGCTATGGAAAGGTCTCCCTTCGAGATTGCCTTGGAGCTTTTCTCTAGCAAGATTTCAGCCAGAGCGTCGCCACTACCAACGGTTTTCAGTGCCAAACTAAGCTCAGTCTTCAAATGTGCATCAAATCCACTAGCGATCGAAGCGAGAACTCGCTCAACCGTTTGATTTTCTTCAGAACTCTCTGCAAGCAAGAAACTCGTGCTTGAAAGCAGAACCAAAAGCGCGCTCAAAACGTTTGCCGCTGTTCTGTGTTGAGAGGCTAGCACTTTAGTACACTCGTAGGGCACGGCGGAGGGGGAGGAGAGTTAGCATCTGCAGCTCCGAGAGTGGCTATAGCAAAAAAAAGGATAGCGGCGGACGCTATCATTGCTAGAGTAGGCGGCTTAGGCTTAGCCCTTTCAATAGGCACAGAGTTGCACTTTGAGTCATTCTTTACCTTTCTCATCAGCTGTCTCCATTTTCGAATACTCGCTTCGATTTCCTATGGGGGTAACATCATTTTTGTCGGCGTTACCGGATGAATAAGCCTTTGCTTCCTCAGTGTCTGCTTGCGTTTCTGTTTCACCTGGCTCGTGACTTGGACCTTGATCAACTTTGCCGGAAGTCCCCCGCTTTGTGCCTGGAAGGTCTTTCTTGTCAGCACCGTTGCCAGCCGCATCAGACATCCAGTCTTTGAGCAAACCGACCAGTGTCCCAAAATAAAACCCAATTATGAGACCGCCCCAATCCTCCAAGATTGATGGGGTCTCACTATGCTCATCGAGGTACGGATGAAGGATTGCAGCTCCTATAGTTGCTAGTGCAATTATCGAAGAGACACAGACAATGATTAAAACCACACAGCGCCTAAGCCAAATATCTCCCTTCATAATCAGTTCCCCGCTGCTTGGTTAGACAGTGCTTGAACCGTCGAAAGCTGCACGATCTCTCGCGCGATATCGCAGTGAAGTTTTAGATTGGCACTTCGCTTCACAAGCGGAACTGCAGTCCCGCTGTCATCGAAACAAGCGTCTCGATAGAGTGTCCAGAGCTCCAGCAGATCGGGTTCTTGTGATACAGCTAGCTTCCAATCCGAGCTCAGGCTCTTCAAGTTTGGAAGACTTGAAAAGTTGACCACGTAATACGCAAAGTCAGAAAAGAAGTTCCGCATAATACGACTCGAGAAGGTTCGATCTGAATTGACCAAATCGAACAAGATATATGCGCAATCAATCTGGAACTCTGACCCATCTTCATTGCACATAAATTCATAGGCATGTTGCATTTTTCGGCCGACCGCGGTCGTTTTGATGGTGCTGTTGCTGGCAACGGCAAGCTCGCTCGCGGAGAGATAATACTGCTTTGCCAAATCTCTGATCCGGGTTCCTGGTGAAATCACAAAATCGCCGTTCCTTGCAGTCGTCAAGACAAGTGCCAAATCAGTCAACAACCGAAATTGGTCAATATCGGAAAGCTCAAGAAATGCGGTGTTATCTTCAATCGTACGCAAACCATCCACAAAGTCCGATGGCCATGAAACAAAGCGCTGGTCCAATTCATTCTGCATCCCGACTATTTCGCGCACAAATTCTACTAGAAGCAAAAAATGCTTCAGTTCAGTGTTTGAGCTCAAATAACCACGAAGAGCCAAATAGGTGTCGTCAATCTCCTCGACGGGGACAGCAGAGGGTTTCATGACCCGGTCGCTGAGTTCTTGAATATAGACTTTTTGTGCATCATCGGTTCGGAAGGTTTCCCTAAATTCGACATGCAGCTGTTCAATGACAGATCCGTGTTGATCAATTTCAACTTCGCTTGCCCCATAATATCGACCATGAACAAATTCAACGACAACTGTAACAGGTAGTGTCTTTACTTTCTTGTTGCCAAAGATAAGCGTGTACTCAGCAAGCTGCACAAAGTCAGGGTCGTCGATAAATGCGATTTCTGGCCCAGTCCGCAGAAACGCCGGACGGCCACTATTTTTAAGACTATAGATTAGGCTGTTTTTGATTCTTTCTTGACTGCTTGGCCAAGGGTAGACATCTCGGTCACCGCTGGGCCTAGTAAAGTAAACGAGCCCTTCAACTTTGGAATTCTGAGCGACAACTGGCGTTGAAAAAACGAAACACAGCGCGACTGAAATAAATCGAATGAGGCAATTCAACTCAAAACCCTCAACAAACAAATTCGAATCAGCTAATAGGCGGATTATAACACAAATTCTGCAACTCTAGAAAATCTGGCGCAATCATACCAAACATATCTGCCTTGATGTTCACCATCGTTCGTTTGCAAACTTCCATTCTGCATTACAGTGAAGATCGGCCCACCGCCCTTGCTGATTTCTCTTGCAGTTAAAAGCGCGCAAAGCGGTCATCAAAAAGAGGAGGTCAGACGGCGGGTTTGTCCGCACTGCGGTCGTCTTCGAACGGCGTCTCGAATTGCAGTTTTCTGCAACCTCTGAATGATTGGCGCCTTCGTAACAATTTAAGAACATCGCTGAACGGGTGTTATGTGAAGCGATCTCTGGTTGTATCATCGGCCATCTGGGTCGTCATCACTCCAGTGCCCCAATTCATAAATGCCCTGTTTTTTCATACGACGTATAAAAGCAAGGTAGTTTATCACCTGATCGACCTCATCCATGTCTCCGGTGGCATATACTGCTGTGTTGTCGATTAGCTGTTTCGACATCTACCGCCACAAACCGGAATGTGCGGTCAGTAAAAGTCTCTAAGTCAGGTGAGATGTCCGCTTTCGAATTTCTTGGGGCCGGTATGTACATTCTAGTTTCAGCGGGCTGCGTTTGGCTCAAGGAATTGCTCGGCTCTGATATGTATAGCGCATATGTCTTTCCCTTCTTTTCCCTTGTGATCTCGCCTGCTTTTTCCAACCAAGAAATCAAGTTGTTCACATGACGGCCGTCATCTTCCCCGAGCTCGGCCTTTACCTTGTTTTGCAATACTCCAGGCTTGGATGAAGCCTTTGGTCGCCAGAGCTTCATCCAATGCGGCCCTGTCGTCTGTCGACAAGGCTCCTACAACATCTTTAGTCAATCCAGACACTAGCGGGTAGCCTGATTCAAAAGATGTCCCTGCTCCAAAAAGGAAACCCAAATTATCTATACTAGTTCCTGCTTTTGGAACAAATTCTTCAATACCCAAAAATATCACTTCTCAGTAATGGTGGAGATGATCTCGCACAACCGACGGTAGCGCAATAACCGGTGGCGAACCAGACCCAAAGCAAAGTGCCCGAATGGTGCAACTATTTGTTTAACGTCTGTTGTCCCACTGCACTGAAAAAGGAAGTTACTGCGGCTAAGCTCGGTTTCCGCTCACGCAGATTCACATGATGAAGGCGTCTTGTTCAAAAATAGTGACGACAAAGCATGCCCCACCGCTTCTGTTTTCCTTGGGGCCAGCGGGATTTGGACAAGCCAAATGCCCCTGGCCATCAGGGGTAAGACACTGCCTTCCCCCTCGGGCAACCCTATTAGACAACACCGTGTCCTCGGCTGCGCCTGCGGGCCGCACCACTATTGTCGAATAGCATTGCCTCGCCCCCAGGCGCCTTCGGCGTCTGATCTGCAAATCAGCCCTGATTTCCCAAAAGGGAAGTCAGGATCATTGAAATCGGTCTAGGTGCTGGATGAAGGACGTGAGGCGAAAATGGCAAGGTTCTGTCGCTGGTGGCAGAACTATGTGTCGCCTGACACAAGTACCAAGTGGCGGACCGAGGAGGATTCGAACCCCCGACCCCTTGATTCGTAGTCAAGTACTCTATCCAGCTGAGCTATCGGTCCGCGTTGGTGAGGCGCTGTTTAGACCCGGGGCGATGGACGTGCAAGTCGATTCTGTAAAAAATCCTCAAAAAGTCTCGTCTCCACGCGGCAACCTTATTTCAAAGGTTGTTCCATCGGGTCCGGTGTCTTTCAGCACCAGATCCCCGCCATGGCCGCGCACCAGTTCCTGCGAAATTGCAAGACCTAGGCCAGATCCACCCTTGCGCACACCACCCTCAAACGGGGTGAACAGGTTTTCACGCGCTTTGGGTGGCAGCCCGGGGCCTGTATCGCTGACTTCGATGCACCAGGTGCTCTCCAGCTCGCACCCCACGATGACGATCCGACCTGGTTTTCCAGAGGCAACCAGCGCCTGCCGCGCATTGCGGACAAGGTTCATGATAACTCGGTACAATTGCTCTGGGTCGGCGCGTGCGACCAGATCGTCCGGTACTTCGTTCGCAATCTCAACGCAGGCGTCGGCCACCGCCAATTGTTCGCTTGCAGCCACGTCCGCAGCAATGTCGCGAACCTTTACCATGTTCAGAGTCGGTGCGGGTTCTTCTGCACGGCCAAAGGCCAGTGTGCTTTCGCAAAGGGAAACCGCTCGGGTGATCGAGTTGACCAGCTTCGGCGCCATGCGTTTGACCAACGGATCATCGCTCGCCTCAATCCGGTCTGTAAAAAGCTGCGCCGATGTCAGGATATTCCGCAAATCGTGGCTGACCTTGGCCACGGCACCACCCAATTGCGCCAATCGCTCGCGCTGTTTCAACGCCTGTGTCAGGTCCGTTTGCAACATTTGCAAGGCTTCTTCCGCCTCGCGCAGTTCAGTCACTTTCGAACTAGGCGAGATGATGCCACGCGCATCCTCGGGCGCGCTAGCATAGCGCTGCATATAGCCGACAACACTTTTGATCGGACGAACAAGAACAATACGTACTGCGAGAAACAACAACGACGCCGTTATGATCGAGATAACAAATGACAGTCCAAGGATTCGAAGGCCATAGTCCACCATCGCCATCCGCAAAGGTGCGCTTTCCATGGTCACTTCGATTAACAAACCAGCCCGTTTGACAGGTTCTCCGATCACACGGATAACTTCGTTTTCTACGGTGAATATCCGGGTCATCGCATCACGGATCAGAATCCAGGGGCCTGCATCCCGCAGATCGTAAGTATTGGTGATCTGTTCAGGGATGGGTGAGGACAGCATCAACTGACGCACCTCATCACGTCTGAGTACGACATTATAGACGCCCGCGTTTTCCAGCAGTTCGGCCTCAAGCTCATCGGCCAGCATGTCGTCGGCCAATAGCGCCAGAGATGCGATCTGCGCGCGCTCCAGCCGGTTTAGCAGAAAGTCTTCCCGGAAGCGCGCGATTGACGGGACAAAGATCAGGATTTCGGCCAGCATCACGAAGACCGTCGTCAAGATCAGGAAACGGCCCGACAGCGAGTTCAATTGACGCTCCTTCTTTGGGTCAGGGAATCCAGCGCTGGACGAACCTGACCACTCGTTTAACTGTCTGATTCTCAAACAGCCTCGGCGAGAAATAAGCACCCGCGACGCGTTTGTTAAGCTCTCCGATCGTCGGATAGGGCGAAACCATCGCGGCGATCTGACCCATCTTGAGGTTATTGGCCAGCGCCAGAGACCACAAGTTGATCAACTCTCCGGCCTGATGTCCCACGATTGTTGCGCCAACCGGGCGGCCTTTGACGACCATCACCTTGATAAAGCCCTTTGTCTTGCGCTCAGAAATAGCGCGGTCATTGTGGTGATAGTCAAACCGGGCGATTTCCATCGCCTCACCATGTTGTTCGCGGGCCTGCGCCTCTGTCAATCCGACCTGCGCCAATTCTGGGTCGGTGTAAGTTGCCCATGGGATATGCGCCGTTTTGGCTTTCGAGGGCAGCCCAAACAGCGCTGAGCGAATGATGATGCCAGCATGATACCCTGCGACATGAGTAAATTGCAGCCCACCTGCGACGTCACCAATCGCGTAAACCTTGCGGTTGGTCGTACGCAATGCGTCGTCAACCTGGATACCGGTGCGGGTGCGGTCGATACCAGCAGCCTCAAGGTTCAGACGATCCACATTCGCCTTGCGCCCGGCGGCCATCAACAGATGGGTGCCCGACATGATATCGCCGTTCTCGGTCACAACTTCGATCTTACCGTCCTCACCACGTATCTGAGCGACCATGGCTTGCTCGCGGATATCGACGCCTTCCGCCCTCAAGATGTCCACAACCACGGCCGCAGCCTCGGGGTCATCCTTGCCCAGCGCCTTCATGCCTTCGATCACTGTAACTTTGCAGCCCAACCGGATATGCGCTTGCGCCATTTCCATGCCGATAGGCCCTCCACCGATGATCAGCAGATGGTCCGGTTTGTCGCGCAGATCGAAAACGGTCTCGTTGGTATAATACGGCACATTTTCCAAACCGGGGATCGGAGGGACCAACGGAGATGACCCGGTCGCAATCACAACACGGCGCGCGGTGATCACGGTGTCCCCGGCCTGCACCTCGGTTGGCGACAGGAAGGTGCCAAACTCTCGGATGACTGTCACACCAAAGCCCTCGAACCGTTCCTGACTGTCCATCGGCTCGATCTGAGCGATCACATCATGAACGTGATCTTTCGCTGCAGCATAATCGACCTGAGGCGTAACATCGGCCACCCCAAACGGCGAGGCGTGCGCTTGCCCATAAGCCATTTTACCGCTCGCGATCAGCGCCTTCGACGGGACGCAGCCAAAGTTCAGGCAGTCACCACCCATTTTGTGGCCTTCCAGCAGGATCCCGTCAGCCCCCATCTGTGCGGCTCCTGCGGCAACTGACAATCCGCCTGATCCGGCTCCGATCACCAGGATATCCGTCTTCACTTTCTTCATGCTTTCAGGTGTCCTTTTTCCCGCGCAGGGCTTTGATCACAATCGGCAACGCGGCCAGCACGCAAAGACCGATGATCGGGCCGATCACAAACGGTTCCCACAACAGGGATACATCAGGCGTTTCACCCCGATCGAACACACCGCCCAGCCCGACGCCGATCCACGTATACACGATCCCGCCCGGAATAATCCCTAGCGCTGTGGTGATCAGGAAGTTACGGAACTTCACACCGACCAGTGCGGGCACCAGATTGGCGACAAAGAAAGGTACCACCGGAACTAGCCGCAAGAGGAACAGCACAGAAATCTCGTTCTCGCGCAGCCCGTCTTTCAGCTTCTTAACCGTGCCTTCCGAGGATTCCAGCCGCGCGGTCAGCGATTCACCCAAACCCCAACGGGCGGCCAGGAAAATCGCCGATGCACCAATCGTCGCCGCGAAAACGTTAAAAACTGTTCCCGCGAACAAGCCAAACAGGAAGCCGCCGGTCATCGAAGCCACGGCTGCACCGGGCAAGGAGAAGGCCACAATCACGATGTAGATTGCGATAAAGGCACCGGCCATGGCCCAGTAATTTGCATCCCGCCAGGCCAGAAGCGCCTCACGATTATCGCGCAGGGTTTCGAAGCTGAGGTAATCGCCAAGCGTGAAGAACCCGAGCGCTGCGACCGCAAGGATCACCAGCAATGGGATATGGCGCGCAACGCCGCTGCGCGGGGGCTGGGTCGTTTCACTCATAGGCTCGTCCGGCTTGATCTGTTTCATTCTGACCCCAACATGCGTTGCCCGACCGCCAAACGACAGGTCCCTCACGCGGCCTTGAACTATGTGGCAGGGAATGTGAGGGTTTCGGGCGCAAAACCCGGAATCTGAAACCTTTTCGACGACCCGACTACAGAATTGTTGCAAAAGGCGTCAAAACCCCCGTCTTGGGGTTTGACTTACCCCCCGCTTAGCAGTAGAGGACGGGCTTCGAACACTAGGGCCAGGCGAATCCGCGCCGCACCCACCGCTATAGATTGGAGACGGAGCGATGAAACGCACCTATCAGCCTTCGAACCTGGTTCGCAAACGCCGCCACGGTTTCCGCGCGCGCATGGCCACCAAGGCCGGCCGTAAAATCCTGAACGCGCGCCGCGCACGTGGCCGCAAGTCGCTGAGCGCGTAAACCGCTCGACCTGTCGGGTACTGAACATGACGCCGCCGGAGGCCCCTGAGGTTGGTAAGAACCACCCCCGGGAAAAGCCCCCGGCGGCTTCTGTTTGCGCGCCAGTATCTTTGACTGTACTTAAGAACCGGCCTGATTTCCTGAAAGCCGCGCGCGCGCGCAGGCAAGGCGCATCGTCGATGATGGTGCAGGCCCGCAAGCGCGTACCGGACGAAGCATCCGGTATTCGGGTTGGGTTCACCTGTTCCAAGAAAGTCGGTAACGCTGTCGCCCGCAACCGCGCCAAACGGCGCTTGCGCGAAGCAGCGCGCGCGATTCTGCCCACCCTAGGTCAAGACGGATGGGACTATGTATTGATCGGACGCGCCGAGGTCACCGGGGCATACCCTTATGACTCTCTGCTGAACGATCTGGAATACGCGCTGCGGAAAATCCACGGCACAGGCAAATGACCTTTCTGGCTCATATCATCGCCCTGCCCGTCCGGGCGTATCGGTTGATCTTTAGCCCCTGGGTCGGCTTCAATTGTCGCTATCAACCCACCTGTTCCGCCTATGCGCTGGAAGCGCTGGAAAAGCACGGGGCCATCAAGGGGGCATGGCTTGCCGCGCGCAGAATCGGACGGTGCCATCCCTGGGGCGGCGACGGGTACGATCCGGTTCCAGAGTGCCAGACGTGTAAAGACAAAACCTGATGCTCAAAACCTGGCATTTATCTTGCCGGGGTGACTCAAACTCTTTAGGGCAGGCCCATGTTTGACGAAGCAGATGATATCCACCCGCTTTTCGCTGGCGCGCCCTCGACCACCGAGTTCAAGAAGCTGCGCAAGCGCATAGTGCGCCAGACCCGTGAGGCCATCGAACACTACGGAATGGTGAACCCTTCTGCCCATGACAAGGACGGCAAGCCCCCACGATGGCTGGTCTGCCTGTCCGGGGGCAAGGACAGCTACACCCTGCTTGCCGTTCTTTATGAGTTGAAATGGCGCGGCCTGCTGCCCGTCGATCTGCTGGCCTGCAATCTGGATCAGGGGCAACCCGGTTTTCCCGCCACCGTCCTGCCCGAATTTTTGGAACGCATGGATGTACCCCACCGGATCGAATATCAGGATACCTATTCGATCGTAGTCGACAAAGTCCCGCAAGGCCGTACATATTGCGCGCTGTGTTCCCGCCTGCGTCGCGGCAACCTTTATCGTATCGCTCGTGAGGAAGGGTGTTCAGCCGTCGTGCTGGGCCATCACCGTGATGACATACTCGAAACCTTCTTCATGAACCTTTTCCATGGCGGACGGCTGGCCACAATGCCGCCCAAGCTGGTCAATGAAGAGGGTGATTTGTTCGTCTTTCGCCCACTGGCCCATGTGGCGGAAGCGGATTGCGAGAAATTTGCCAATGCAATGCGCTACCCGATCATCCCCTGCGATCTGTGCGGCAGTCAGGACGGGTTGCAACGCCAACAGGTCAAACAGATTCTGGATCAATGGGAAAAGAACAGCCCCGGTCGGCGGCAGGTCATGTTTCGCGCCCTGACCAATGCCCGACCGTCGCACCTGCTGGACCCCAAACTGTTCGATTTTGCAGGGCTTTCTTTGGATCCGGACAAAAAACCCGAAGATTTGGGTGAAATTCCGCATCTGCGTTAACGGCTGACTCAGATTGGTTTCATACGGTCGGGGCCTGTGATCATCTCTCAGGGCCCGGAAACCGATGCGGAACCTACCTTCTTTTGACCGTCTGTCGCGTAGCCTCGCGTTGCTGCTGAACTCCTCATCTGCCCTCGCCTTCATTCCAGCACTCAGCCTTGGTGCGTTCTGGATCGGGGGTGAGCGTGCGCTTGTCGCCGCCGCTTTGGGCCTGCCGTTGATCGCCGCGGCAGCCGGCCGGTTTGGGTCAAAGGCTGATGGGACGCTTCTAACAGGTCAGGCTGGGGGCCTCTTGAACAACGACCGGTTTGATGCCGAGTTGGAGGCGGTCTTTCACGGTTCAAAACAAAGCGGGGAAATGTCCGCTTGTATTGCCATTGCGATCGACGATTACACCCAACTTCTTGATCTGCACGGTCAGGCGGCGATGAACCTGATATCGGAGCAGGTCTGCAATCGCATTCTGTCGGTCATTCGCAGTCAGGACTTTATAACCCGACTGAAGGGCAACAGGATTCTGATTGCCCTGCGCCCGGCGCAGCACCTGGATCTTGTGGCCTCTATACAAATGGCGGGGCGCATTCAGTCAGCCATCGAAGATCCGATACCGCTGAACGGCACCGGCATCTATGTCTCGTGCTCCATAGGGTTCTGCCTCAGTTCAGGCGAACTTGACGGGACCCCGGAAATGTGGAAGGACGCCGCCAACAACGCCTTGATCGAGGCGCAACAGAATGGCCCATCCACGATTCGCGCCTATTCGTCGGATACACGCCGCCGGTCCCGCATTCGTACCAATCTGAAAAAAGAGTTCGAGGCCGCGCTGAATAGCGGCGAAATCCGCCCATGGTTTCAGCCTCAAATCTCTACCGATACCGGCAAGGTCACGGGGTTTGAAGCGCTGGCAAGATGGGAGCATCCGCAAAAAGGCGTATTGGGCCCGCACGTGTTTCTGCCCTTTGCGGAACAGGCCGAGATGATGGAACGTTTCGGACAGACCATCCGCCATCATGCGTTCAAAGCCATGCGTGACTGGGATCGGGCCGGAGTAATCGTGCCGCGGATCGGCATCAATTTCTCTTCAGATGAGCTGCGAGACCCCGGCCTGATCGACCGCCTGAAATGGGAGATGGATCAATTCGACCTCACCCCGGACAGGCTGGCGGTCGAAATTCTGGAAACCGTTTTTTCGCGCAGACCCGATGACGTAATCACGCGGAATGTCACCAGCATGGCCGCGCTTGGATGCTGTATTGATCTGGACGATTTTGGCACCGGACATGCCTCAATCGCGTCGATCAAACGGTTCCAGGTCTCCCGGATCAAGATCGACAGATCCTTTGTCGCCAAATCCGATCAGGACCCAAGCCAGCAGCAGCTTGCAAGTGCGATCCTGACCATGGCGGAACGCCTGAAGATTGAAACCCTGGCCGAAGGTGTGGAAACCCCGGGGGAACACGCCTTGATGGCACAGCTTGGTTGCAATCACGTCCAAGGCTTCGGCATCGGAAAACCCATGCCCTTTGAAAAGACACTGGATTGGATTGCCGCGCATCGCAACAAGGTCAACGGTGTTCCGAAGATCGGGCGGCAAACGGGATCACAAGGAGGATTTTAGGCCCTATATCGGTGATCCGTGACGAATTGACAGCCGATTCCGCTTGACCTTTGGGTCTGCACTCTGTTGAACCCTGCGGGTGTCTTTCACTGCTCAAGGTGGCTGTCCCAGATGGACGATCAGAATAAGAATCTCATCCTCGCAACCGCGCTCAGCTTTCTGGTGATCCTGGTCTGGTTCGTGCTGTTCCCCCCGCCGGAGCCCAGCACAGTGGCAGAGGATGCCGAGATCGCGGCAATAGATGAGGCCGAGATTCAGACGCCCAGCGCAACTGCAAGTGGCACCGTAGGTGAAGCAACCGCCGCGGCCGAAGACACGCTACCCGAAGAACAGGCCCCGCGCGTAGACATCGATACGCCCCGCCTAAAAGGCAGCCTTTCACTGTCGGGCGGACGTATCGATGAGCTATTCCTGAAAGACTACAAGGTCTCGATCGAAGAAGACGCACCGATTGTCGAACTGCTGTCGCCGGTTGGATCAAATTCTGCCTACTACGCGCTGTATGGCTGGGCGCCGGGCACGGGCGTTTCGAGCGAAGACGTCCCCGGCCCCAACACGTTGTGGGTACTCGAAAAGGGTGAAACCCTGAGCCCGGACAGCCCCGTAACGCTGGCGTGGGAGAACGGTAACGGGCTAACCTTTCGCCGCACGATCTCGGTCGATGACAACTACATGTTCTCGGTGACCCAATCCGTCGAAAACGCCACCGCGTCCGAGGTCAGCATGGCCCCCTATGGCATTCTGGCCCGCCACGGCATTGGCGAGGATGGCGATCTGCCTGGCTTGAAAAACTTCTTCATCCTGCATGAAGGCGTGATGGTCATGGCAGACGGTGTTCTAGACGAAGTTGCCTACAAGAAAGTCCGCGATTTCGACATCGATCCGAACGAACGCGCACAGGCGGAGGTGTATCAAATCAAAGACGGTGGCTGGGTTGGTTTCACAGACCACTATTGGATGACGACCCTGATCCCAGAAAAAGATGCGACTTTCAAGGCCGCGGCAAAATACGACGCGCGCCGCAAAATCTATCAGACCGAGACGGTATTGCCCACGATCACCGTTGCTCCGGGGACCACTGAAGAGGCTACGACGCAGCTGTTTGCAGGAGCGAAAGAGTGGGAAACCATTCGCGAATATCAAACTGCGGGCGTTCAGAAATTCCTTGAGAGCATTGATTGGGGCTGGTTCTCGTTCCTGACCAAGCCGATTTTCTGGCTGCTTCACAATATCCATGCCTTGATCGGCAATATGGGTTGGTCGATCATCGGTCTGACGCTGATCATCAAAGCCATTCTGTTCCCGCTGGCGTTCAAATCCTACGTCTCGATGGCGAAGATGAAGGAATTGCAGCCGCAGATGGAGGCCCTGAAAGAAGCCGCAGGCGACGACCGTCAGAAGATGCAGCAAGGCATGATGGAGCTGTACAAGAAGGAAAAGGTGAACCCGGCTGCGGGCTGCCTGCCGATCCTGATGCAGATCCCGATCTTTTTCTCGCTCTATAAGGTGATCTTTGTCACCATCGAGCTGCGGCAGGCCCCATGGTTCGGCCCGTTCCAAGACCTCAGCGCGCCTGATCCGACCTCGATCTTCAACTTCTTTGGTCTGCTGCCTTGGGCCGCACCTGCGCCCGAAAGCCTGATGGCACTGGTCTTCATTGGCATCCTGCCCTTGCTGCTGGGTATTTCGATGTGGATGCAGCAGAAATTGAACCCGGCACCCACCGATCCGACGCAGGCGATGATCTTTGCCTGGATGCCATGGGTCTTCATGTTCATGCTGGGCGGGTTTGCCAGTGGTCTGGTCGTCTACTGGATCGCGAACAACACCATAACCTTCACGCAGCAATATCTGATCATGCGCAGCCAAGGATATACACCGGATGTATTCGGCAATATCAAATCGGGCTTCAAGCGCACACCGAAGACGGATGACAAATGAGCGGCACGGTAAGCTGCATATGGCGGCATCCTATCAAAAGCCATGGGCGGGAGAGCCTGGCTGACGTGACATTGACCCCCGGGCAGACCATGCCCGGGGATCGCGTTTGGGCAGTCGCGCATGAAGCCTCAAAGGCTGATGGATCAAAATGGGTGCCCTGCGCCAATTTCAGCCGTGGGTCGAAAGCGCCCAGCCTGATGGCGATATCGGCTGAGCTTGAAGGGGAAACCATCACCCTCAGCCATCCCGACAGGCCCGATCTGCGCTTTGATCCGGAGAATGAACAGGAGGTGTTTCTGGACTGGGTGAAGCCTTTGATGCCTGCTGACCGAGCCGCCTCGGCACGGATCATTCGTGTGCCGGGTCGCGGCATGACGGACAGTGACTACCCCTCAATCAGCCTGTGCAACATGGCGTCACATCGTGCGGTTGCGCAGAAGCTGGGGCAGGATTTGTCGATCGCGCGCTGGCGCGGCAATATCTGGTTCGATGGACTGCCCTTGTGGAAAGAATTCGAGTGGCTGGGCAAGGACGTTCAGATTGGCGAGGCCGTGCTGCATGTGCGCGAGCGGATCGTGCGTTGCATGGCCACCACAGCCAATCCTGAAACCGGTGTGCGGGATGCAGACACGCTGGGCGCATTAAACAGCTGGGATCATCAGGATTTCGGCGTCTATGCCGAGGTGATCAAAGGCGGCAGGATCAGCCTAGATGACAAGGTTCAGGTGCTATGACCGCCCTGCCCTTTCCCCTAACCGAAGACCCAGATGAAATTTCGCTGGAGCGCGGGCGCAAGCTGTTTGCAGGACCGTCGGAATTCGTCAAAGGCGTCGTGGCCATGAACGGCCTGCCTGCCCCTGACAGGCTTGAGGTCTGTTTTGCCGGGCGGTCCAACGTCGGCAAATCCAGCCTGATCAACGCGCTGACCGGGACCAAGGGTCTGGCGCGCGCCTCAAACACCCCCGGCCGCACGCAAGAGATCAACTTTTTCACCCAAGGCCCCGAGCTGTATCTGGTCGACCTTCCCGGCTATGGCTACGCAAACGCTCCGGTTAAGGTGGTTGAGAAATGGCAGCGGCTGCTCAAGCAATATCTGAGCGGGCGGCAAACCCTGCGCCGGGCTTTCGTGCTGATCGATTCACGCCACGGCGTAAAAGCCGTCGACGATGAGATCATGAAGCTGCTGGACACCAGCGCGGTGACTTTTCAATGCGTGATGACCAAGGCCGATAAGGTCAAAGCACAAGATCGGGAAAAGGTGCTGGAGCAGGTCCGCGCGGCCCTGTCGAAACATCCTGCAGCCTACCCCGAGATTGTGCTGACCTCGTCCGAGAAGGGTGACGGTATCCCGACACTCCGCTCTATAATTGCACATCTCGAATGACCCTAACCCTTCGTGCCATAGGCGTTCTGGCCCTGCTTGCGCTGCTGACAACCGGTGCAATCCCGCAGGGTTGGATGCCAGCGCAGAGCAATGATGGAAAGATACTGCTGGTGCTCTGCACCGGTGAAGGCACGGTTGAACAATGGGTCGACCTGGACACGGATGAACCAGTTCACGACGATGGCGACACGCGCGTCATGTGCCCCTTTGCAGGGCTGACAGCCGACGCAAGTATTCCCGGCATCACCATGGTCGTTCCGGCAGACTTCCACATTCAGTCTCGCTGGGATCATTCGGACTTCACCCATCGCAGCGCTGGTTTCTACGCGCGCTACGACGCCCGCGGGCCACCTCAAGTCTCCTGAAACAGCAAACACTTGTTCACCCTGCGTGCCACGCATGCGGGGCATGTCTGCATATGGAGATTTTCTAATGGCACTGAATAGCCAAAATCCGAGTACAGCCTCGGCGCAGAACAGTACTGCGCAAAAATTCTACTTCGCCGCATGGCGGTGGCATTTCTACGCGGGGATTTTCGTGATCCCATTTCTCATCATATTGGCCGTGACCGGTTTGATGATGATGTTCATCACCCAGTTCGATGGGCGTGACGGCGAAAAGATTGGCGTCACGATTGACGGTACCGCCCTGCCCGTTTCGCAACAGGCCGAGGTCGCGATGGCCCAGGTACCCGGTCAGGTCGTGGAATGGATCGGCCCCAAGGCCGAAGATCTGGCCACCGTGTTCCGCATCAAGACCGAAGCCGCGCACCGCATGGTCGCCGTCGACCCCTATGCCGGTCAGGTGATTGAGGTTTGGGACCGTCGGGCAGGTTGGTACGATCTGGCGGACAACATCCACTCGACCCTTTTGATCGGCACCACCGGTGACCGGATCTTGGAAATTGCTGCGGGTCTGAGTCTGGTTCTGGTCTTCACCGGCCTCTATTTATGGTGGCCCCGTGGGAATGCGCTGGCCGCGTTCATCCCAAACCTGAAGGCGCGCGGCCGTGCGCTGTGGAAATCGCTACATGCCGTTGTCGGCTTCTGGATGTCGCTGCTGCTGATCGTATTCCTGATCTCTGGCCTATCCTGGGCCGGGGTCTGGGGCGGCATGATTGTCCAACCCTGGAGCAGTTTCCCCGCCGAGAAATGGGACAGTGTTCCGCTATCGGACGAAACCCACGCCAGCATGAACCATGGGCATCAGAACGATGTCCCTTGGGCGTTGGAACAGACCCCAATGCCCGCTTCGGGTTCGGATGTGGGGATCACAGGCGTGCCCGAGGGTGCAAGCGTCGATATCGACGCATTGGTCGAACTCGGCACTGCTCTGGGCATGGCCGGACGGTTCCGTGTGGCCTATCCCAGCGGGGAAGCCGGGGTTTGGACGCTGAACCGTGACAGCATGAGCAGTGACTCAACCGACCCGGCGAACGATCGAACCGTACATGTGGATCAGTACACAGGCAAAATCCTGGCCGATGTGCAGTATGCGGACTATTCGCTGATGGGCAAGGCCATGGCTGTTGGCATCCCGTTGCATATGGGGCTGATGGGCATTTGGAACTTTGTCCTGAACTTGGTCTTCTGCCTATCGGTGATCTTTGTCTGTGTCTCGGGCGTGGTGATGTGGGTTAAGCGACGTCCGCAAAAGGCCGGGCGTCTGGCTGCACCTCCAATGCCGGCAGAATTGCCCTTATGGAAAGGTGCTGTTCTGATCGGGTTGTTCACGGCGATGGCCTTCCCATTGGTCGGTTTGACCCTAGTGGCCGTTCTTGCCTTTGACCTGCTCATCCTCAGCAACATTCCCGCGATGAAGCGCGCGATGAGCTAACCTGAACACGGGCCGCGCCAAGCCGGCGCGGCCTCAGATTGCGGCAATTGCCCGGTATGGTCTTGGCAGCCCGGTCCAAACGCCCTAACAGGGTGGATCAAAGGACTGACAGCCATGAAGACACGAGACATGAACCGGGACTGGATCGCCACTGCTGCAACCCTAAATAGCGCCTTGCCTTATCTGCAGCGCTATGACGGCGCCATCGTTGTCATCAAGCTGGGCGGGCACGCCATGGGCAGTGACGAAGCGATGGAGAGCTTTGCCCGCGATGTTGTGTTGATGCGTCAGGTAGGTGTGAACCCGGTCGTCGTGCATGGCGGTGGGCCAATGATCAACGCGATGCTGAAGCAGCTGGATATCCAATCGGACTTCGTGAGTGGCAAACGTGTCACGGACAAAGCCACCGTTGAAGTGGTCGAAATGGTCCTGTCTGGCCTCGTGAACAAACGCATCGTTCAAGCGATCAACCGTCAAGGGGGCACCGCAGTGGGCCTGTCCGGCAAGGACGCCAACCTGATGACCTGCGAGCAGACAGATGTCTCACTGGGCTTTGTCGGCACCCCATCCGAGATGAACCCGAAGGTCCTGCACGACCTGTTCTCGCATGATGTCATCCCGGTCATCGCCCCGCTGGGTGCTGGCACGGGCGGAGAGACATTCAACGTCAATGGTGACACCGCCGCCGGGGCCATCGCCTCGGCTTTGAAAGCGGACCGCCTGTTGCTGCTCACCGACGTATCTGGCGTTAAAAACGCCGCAGGAGATGTCGTCACCGAGTTGAAAGCCGGTCAAATCCGCGAAATGACCCGCGAAGGCACGATTGCAGGCGGTATGATCCCCAAAACCGAAACGGCGCTGGACGCTTTGCACAGTGGCGTTCGCGCGGTGGTCATTCTGGACGGGCGCGCACCCAATGCGGTGCTGCTGGAGCTGTTCACCGAACACGGTGCCGGGTCTTTGATCCGGCCTGATTGATCTGAGCGCGGAGGGGATATGACAGACCAGGCACACTCCGCAGAGGTGACATTTGAAAGCGTTGAACAGGCGGCGCAGCAGGTCGGCCTGATTGTCATGGGCGCACTGCATCCGCATAAGACCGACGCAAAGCAGCTTGATGGGGGAACGTTGATCCTGCTGGGCGCAGGGCCAGAGTTCTGGCCCGCGCTCAAATCCTCACCTGAGTGGCGAGGTCGCGATCCGGTAGACAGTTGGTCTCTGCGCGTTGTCGGACAGTTGGCGCAGCAGATGCGGGCCGAGGCACATTTCCCATTCGGTGGCCCGCCCTATGCCCCATTCATCGATTGGGCGCTTAAATCCGGGCGGACCTTCAGTAGCCCTGTTGGCGCCCTGGTTCATGACACTATGGGCATGATGATCTCATTTCGCGGCGCGCTGCATTTTGTGCAAGAGTTTGAAATCCCCAAAGCCGAAGCGGCATCTCCTTGCACCACCTGCCCTGCACCTTGCACGCAAACCTGCCCGGTGGGGGCCTTGAACGATCAAAGCTTTTACAATGTGGACGCCTGCCACCGGCACCTCTCCACACCCGAAGGCCAAACCTGTATGACGGGCGGCTGCCTTGCTCGGCTGTCCTGCCCGATCAGTGCCGGGGCCAAGCGTGACCCGGAACAATCCGCCCATCATATGAGGGCATTTCACCCGTCATGACCCTGACGCTGATCCTGACCCGTCATGCAAAATCCAGTTGGGACAGCCCCATATTGCCGGATCACGACCGGCCCTTGAACAAACGCGGGCGTAAATCTGCGCCGGCAGTCGCCGAATGGCTGCGCAGCAATGGCTGGCTGCCGGATGAGGTGCTTTGTTCCACTGCAGCTCGTACGCGCGAAACCTGGGACCGGATGGGGCTGCAAGCCGATAGAGCGCGTTTTCTGCGCACGCTCTATCACGCAGGCCCGGAGGATATGCTAGACGTGCTATCCGGGGCCACCGAGCCCACCGTTATGATGCTAGGGCACAACCCCGGCATTGCCGACTTCGCCAACCGTATCGTTCGCCAGCCAGCGGATCACCCGCGCTTCTACGACTACCCAACCTGTGCGACGACTGTGATCCGCTTTGAAAGCGATGACTGGGCGCAAGTGAATTGGAACAGCGGGTTGGTTCTGGGCTTTACGATCCCGCGTGAGCTTCTGGCATGAAAAAAGGCGGGGTCAAACCCCGCCTTCTCTATTCGTTTCTCTGGGATCAGTGCCCCAGAATCTGGCTCAGGAACAGCTTGGTCCGTTCGCTCTGCGGATTGTTGAAGAACTCTTCCGGTTCATTCTGCTCAACAATCTGGCCAGCATCCATAAAAATCACGCGGTTGGCGACCTGACGGGCAAAGCCCATCTCGTGGGTCACGCACAGCATGGTCATGCCTTCTTCGGCCAGCTCGATCATGGTGTCGAGCACCTCTTTGATCATCTCAGGGTCAAGCGCCGATGTCGGTTCATCAAACAGCATGATCCGCGGCATCATGCAGAGCGAACGGGCAATCGCCACACGCTGTTGCTGACCACCGGACAGCTGACCCGGATACTTCAGCGCCTGATCGGGGATTTTCACCTTTTCCAGGAAATGCATCGCGCGCTCTTCCGCCTCTTTCTTGGGCGTCTTGCGCACCCAGATCGGGGCCAGCGTACAGTTTTCCAGAATGGTCAGGTGCGGGAACAGGTTGAAGTGCTGGAACACCATGCCAACCTCGGACCGGATCTTGTCGATGTTTTTCAGGTCATTCGACAGTTCGATCCCGTCCACCACGATCTTGCCCTGCTGGTGTTCCTCCAGCGCGTTCAGACAGCGGATCAGGGTGGATTTGCCCGAGCCCGACGGGCCCGCGATCACGATCCGCTCGCCCTGATTGACGGTCAGATTGATGTCGCGCAGCACGTGGAACGAGCCGTACCACTTATTCATGCCGTTGATGTCGATGGCGACCTCGTCGCTCACCTGCATCTTCGAGCGGTCGATTTCGCGTTCAATTGCAAGTTCAGACATGTGTTGAACTCCTTAACGATGATCTGTGGCAAGGCGACGCTCGAGCCACTGAGAATATTGAGAAATGCCGTAACAGACGACGAAGAACAGGAGCGAAGCGAACCCTAAGAGTTCCCAATACACACCATTCCACTCGGTTGATGCCAAAATGGGACCCCGGATCATGCCCAACAGATCGAACATTGAGATGACCGAAACCAGAACGGTGTCTTTGAACAGGCCAACGGCCACATTCACGATTCCGGGGATCGAGATCTTCAAAGCCTGCGGCAAGATGATCAGACGCATCGCCTGAGGGTAATCCAGACCAAGGCTGTCTGCTGCTTCGTACTGCCCGCGCGGAAGCGCTGCCAGACCGCCACGGATCACCTCGGCGATATAGGCTGCCGAGAACATGGTGATCATGATCACAACGCGCAGGAACAGGTCGACCGTGCTGTCGGGCGGGAAGAAATAGGCCAGCATCACCGAAGCCACAAACAGCAGCGTGATCAGAGGCACGCCACGGATAAACTCGATGAAGATGACACAAACCCACTTGATCAGCGGCATGTCTGACTGACGGCCCAGCGCCAGGGCAATGCCCAGAGGCACCGACAGGGACACACAGGTTACGCCCAGCATCATGTTCAGCATGAAGCCGCCCAGATCACGGCTGGGCACGTATGTCAGCCAGGCATCGTCTGACGCCCCTTCCGGGATCAGAGCAGCGCCCACGTTCCAGATAACAAGTGCAACCACGATGGCGCCAAAGAACCCGGCGGCAAAGCTGTTCTTGCCAAACTTCTGGAAGACTGCACCTGCAGCCACACAGCCCACCAGCGCTACCAAAGGTGCCAGGATCGTACCGCCCCAGATCAGCCAGAAGGCAATGAAGGGATAGAGACCAGTAAAGATCAGCATCTTGCGCGGCAGGTCGAAGAACAGCACCGGTGCGAAGGCAACCAACATCAGCACAAAGGCCAGATTTGGGCGCCAATAGGCGTCAACCGGGTATTTGAACCCATAGATCAGCTGTGGCCAGCGTTCCGTCAGAACCGCGAAACACGCCCCTGTCTTGCCCGCCAGAATCTCCCGGCATTCAGCCAGAGAGTTCGCGTTCCAGACCCCGTTCAGGAACCACGGCAGCGTGTTTTTTAGCAGGATGTAGATCAAGATCAGCGACAGAACTGTCAGGATGGTGTTTGCGACACCCGAGAACAGGTTATCGCGCATCCATTTGACCACACCAACTTCATTTGCCGGTGGGGGTGAAGGCGGAATGGTCCCGTCGGCCACAAATGCGATCGGATTTGTTGTTTGATCGGTCATGGCTCAGCGCTCCTTCAACTTGACGGATGCGTTGTAGAGGTTCATCACCATCGAGATCAGCAGCGAGGCTGTCAGGTAGAACAGCATCAGCAGCAGAACACACTCGATCGCGCGACCTGTCTGGTTCAACGTGATACCGCCCAAGGTTGCGGTGATATCTGCGTAACCCACGGCAATCGCCAGCGACGAGTTCTTGGTGATGTTGAGGTACTGCGAAATCAGCGGCGGGATGATCACCCGCAAGGCCTGAGGCAGAACCACAAGGTTCATGATCCGACCCGGGCGCAAGCCCAGCGCCGCTGCGGCCTCGGTCTGACCTTTGTTGATCGCCTGAATACCTGCCCGCACGTTTTCGGCGATGAAGGCACCGGTGTAGATCGACAAGGCAAACCATAGGGCGATCAGCGGACCACCAACTTTGATACCGCCACTGAAGTTAAAGCCCTTGAGCTCTGGAATATTCCAGGTCAACCCCATCAGGACCATCAGAACCACAAAAGGAACAAGCCAAACGCCTAGTTTCACCAGGAGCGTCTGCGGCCGTTCACCTGTTTGTTCCTGCTTAAGCGCCGCGCGTTTTTCAATCTCACGTGAGGCAAACCAGGACCCGACAAGGCCCGCTATCACCAGAAGCCAGCTTAGCAATGTTGAGCCAAACAACGCATTCGTGAATTCTGGCCGCGGAACGTAAACACCCCGGTTGGTGAAGGCAAACGCGTCAAACAGCATCGTCGACGTTGGATCTTCACCTCGGAAGGCGCGTGGCCCCGGCAGCACGGCTGTCATGATGGTGAAGATGATGATGATCCAGATCAGAACCGGAATGTTCCGGAAAATCTCGACATACACCGCCATCAGTTTTGAAACGAGCCAGTTGTTGGACAGGCGCAAGACACCCGCGATCACACCGAATACCGTGGCAGTGATACAGGCGAGAAATGCTACCAGCAGCGTGTTGAGGATCCCAACGACAGCAGCACGGCCATGCGAGGCCTGGCTGTCATATTCGATCAGACGCTGGTTGATGTCATATCCGGCGGCATCGCCAAGAAACGTGTATGATATGTTGAGCCCTGCGGCCCGAAGGTTCTGGATCAGGTTGTTGCCCAGATACCAAATGGATAGCGCAATAGCGATGGCCGCAATCACCTGGAATGTGAGTGATCTGTAGCGGGTATCGTTAATGAGCATCGACAACCGAAAATCAGCTTTCGGTGGGTCAGTCATAGTCGACATATATGGAATCCCCGTGGCTTGCGGACTTTTAACCCCGGCGAGGTATTCCCCGCTCTGTAGCGTCCGCAGCAGTTATGAAAGAAAAGGGCGCAGGTTGCCCCGCGCCCTTTCCCGTGGATGTCTTAGCGGAAAGGCGGCGAGTACAGCAGGCCGCCTTCGGTCCACTGTGCGTTCAGGCCGCGTGCCAGACCGATCGGAGTTTCTTCACCGATGTTCTTGGCAAACACTTCGCCGTAGTTACCATCCGCCTTGATGGCGCGCATGGCCCACTGTGCGTCCAGACCCAGCATCTCGCCCAGGGTACCTTCGGTGCCCAGCAGACGGTTCACTTCCGGGTTGTCGGTGCCAGCTGCCAGCTCGTCGATGTTCGCCGAGGTCACGCCCAGCTCTTCAGCCGAAACCAGCGCATTCAGGGTCCAGCGGACAACATCGCCCCACTCGTGATCGCCGTGACGGACCAGCGGGCCCAGCGGCTCTTTCGAGATGATTTCGGGTAGCAGGACGTGGTCACCGGGGTTTTCGAACGTGGCGCGGGTTGCGGCCAGGCCCGAAGCGTCGGTGGTGTAAACGTCACATGCGCCAGCCAGATACTGCTGTTGCGCTTCAGCGTTGGTTTCGATCGGTACCGGTTCGTAGCTGATGTTGTTGGCACGGAAGAAATCGGCCAGGTTCAGCTCGGTTGTGGTGCCGGTCTGGATGCAGACGGTTGCGCCGTCCAGCTCCTTGGCCGAGGTCACGCCCAATGCCTTGGGAACCATGAAGCCCTGACCGTCATAGTAGTTCACGCCAGTGAATTCGAATTTCAGGTCAACGTCGCGGCTGAAGGTCCATGTGGTGTTACGGGCCAGCATGTCGATCTCACCCGACGCAAGCGCGGTAAAGCGCGTCTTGCCGGTGGTCGGCACGAATTCAACAGCGTTTGCATCGCCCAGAACTGCGGCTGCAACGGCACGGCACAGCGAAACGTCAAAGCCTTTCCATTCGCCATTCGCATCTGGTGCCGCAAAGCCAACCAGACCGGTGGTCACACCACAGTTCAGAGTACCGCGCGCCTTGACGTCATCGATAGTACCCGCCACTGCAGCGCTTGCGGCCAGACCGGCAACTGTTGCCGCGCCCAAGATTACGGATTTTTTCATTTTTACCTCTTCCTGATTTTCCGCCCCTTTGCGGGACGGCTCTATCCGGCAAAGTGGATGCCGGTAAGGTTACCCCAAAGGTGTCTCCCCTTTAGTGGGCACGAGTTTGGTCGCATTCATAAACAAACGTCAAGTGCCCGATCATGGAAATCGATTTATCACACCCTACGGCAGCGTTAACACAGCCAGTTTTTTAGCCGAGAGCAATCAAAACGATAGATCAAAGAAGGATTTAGCATGCAGAAAGGCCGCTTTCTTGGTCTCGGCTGCGGCGTGGGCCTCGTCATCGTGGCCCCATTGTTCGATCTGCCAGTCTTCGTCCAGACGCGAAATGCGCCAAATCTCATCCGGTTCGCGCCAATTCAGGGCAGCTGCAAAGCCCAGAATCAACGACCCCGACAGACTCACCAGGTCATGGAATGCAGCCAATTGAAACGCATCCATCCCATGAACCCGTTCCCGCAGCCGCGCCAGCGCGTCTTGGGATTGCGGTTTGTGCAAGACGCCTGACACCGGGACCAATCGGGCTGACAGGGTTTCAGCGGCCCAATCCAGGGCCGGGTCCCATTCTACCGCTTGACGGTTTTGCAGCGCCTGAGGATGCGTTGCGCGATAGCACAACAGATCGGAATCCCCATAGTCGGATAACATCTCAGCCACTTCGCTATGCTGGGTTCGAACCTTATCAATAGCAGCATTGGCTGAACGCGTGTAAGGCATGGTGGCGGGATCCACCTCATTCTCTTGCGCGTCCCATTCGGCGGCGATCTCCATGGCCATGGCCTCTGTGGGCAAGATCAACGCCTGTTTAGCAGGGGTTTTGACCCGGCGGCCATCCAGCTCAACCGTATGCCCACCATCGACCTTGACCACTGCGCTGTGCGTCCAAAAGCGTTTCGGTTTCCAATCGCTCATGTGTCAGTTCCAGATATGGGCCAGCGCGTCAGGCAACTGGTCGAAGGTTTCAATAACGCAGACAGCCGCGTTCAATGCAGATCGATCATGGTAGCCCCAATCGACACCGATCCCAGCCACCCCTGCTGCGGCGGCCATATCCATGTCATAGCTGGTATCCCCGATCATCACCGCATTTGCCGCATCAACCCCGGTTTCTGCCAAGGCGGTCTGCACCATCGAAGGGTGCGGCTTCGATGGATGGTGATCGGCCACCTGACGGGTGACGAAATACCCTTCGAGCCCATGCGCCTCGATCAACGCGTCCAGGCCCCGCTGTGACTTGCCAGTCGCCACGCCCAGCAGGATGTCCGGCACTGCATGCAGGGCCTCAATCGCCTCACGCGCACCGGGATAGAGCGGCGAGCTAGGCGCTCCAAGGTTCAAGCGATACGAGTGAAAGGCCCGCTTGTAGCCATCGACCAACTGCGCCTGCACTAAATCGGATTGATCCGGAACCAGCCGCGCAATCGCTTGTGGCAGCGATAGGCCCACAATCGACAGGATTGCCTCACGCGACGGAGCCGTGACCGAGGCAGCCTGAAAACTCGTGGTCATGCAATGGACGATGCTGCCCTGACTGTCGACCAGAGTGCCATCGACATCGAATAGAACCAACCGCAAGGGTGTGCTCATTGCAGTTCCTCAAACGGGTCGTCGGCAGCCAGATCCTCGGTCCAGCCGAACGTGTCCCAGCTGTGTTTCATATGCTCGGGCAAGGGCGCTTCGATGGTGATCGTCTGGCGCGTCACCGGGTGCTGGAACGACGCGCTGCGGGCGTGCAGATGTAGCTTCTTGCTGATAATCCCGCCCAGTTGCGCGCCCCAGCCATCACCGAGGTTCTCCTGACCAGATCCGCCGTATTTGCCATCTCCGATGATCGGATGCCCGATCGCGGCCATATGTGCGCGCAGTTGATGGGTTCTGCCTGTAATTGGCTCCATCGCCACCCAGGCGGCACGACCTGCAACACGGTAGAGCGTGGCATAAAGCGTGTGAGCACGTTTCGCACCGGGCGTGCTGTCAATGTCACCCATATGGACGGGGATCATCTTCTCACCCTCGCCCTGCTTGCCATGGCCCGATGCCTTGACCAGACCCGTCTTGATCTCGCCCAGATAAGGCGTCGGCACCCCAGCAACCAAAGCCCAGTAGATTTTGCGCGTATCCCGGTGGCGGAACGCAGCAGTCAGCCCTTTGGCGGCCTCGCGCGTGCGGGCCAACAACAAAACACCCGAGGTGTCCTTGTCCAGCCGATGGACAAGTCGAGGATTCTCCTCATAGCCAAAGCGCAAAGCCTCGGACAGGCTGTCCACATGGCGTGTCTGACCGCTGCCACCCTGGACCGGCAGGCCATGCGGCTTGTTCAGCGCAAGCACATGATCGTCGCGGTAGATCACGCAGGACTGGATCATTTTGGCATCCGCATCGGAAACGCGTCGTTTCACCTCGACCGGTTTGTGATCCGCACCAGGCAAAGGCGGCACGCGCACAATCTGCCCCACCTCCAGCCGGGTCGAGGCCTTGGCGCGGCTGCCATCCACGCGCAGTTCACCCTTGCGGCACATTTTTTCGATGCGCCCCTGGCTGACATGCGGAAACAGACGGCGCAACCAACGGTCGACCCGCTGATCTCCGTCGCCCTCTGCGACCGTAATCATCTGAACACCGCTCATGCCATTGCCCTTCGTACCGGGCGTCTGTCCCGCCCGGATTGTGCTTTGCCAACTATCCTAGAAAACATGCGCGTCTGTCGCCTGCAACGGCGCAAGAGTCAAGCAACCGGCGGCCCACCAAATGCTCGGCAAATACCAATTCCACCAACTCTGGTGTGGAAGCATCTGGTCTATCCCGCGTTACCCGCTGTTGCGCTGCGCTCGGAGCTTGGCAAAATAGTCGAGCCGCTTCTTCAACTCACGCTCGAACCCGCGTTCGACCGGTTGATAGAGCGGTTCTCGCTCCACGCCGTCGGGGAAGTAGTTCTGGCCAGAAAACCCATCCTCGGCGTCATGATCATAAGCATAGCCCGCACCATAGCCCTGATCCTTCATCAGCGATGTCGGCGCGTTCAGGATGTGTTTGGGCGGTGGTGTGCTGCCGGTTTTTTTAGCCAACCGCATCGCAGCCTTATAGCCCACATAGGCCCCGTTCGATTTCGGCGCGAGCGCCAGATAGATCAGCGCCTGCGCCAATGCCAATTCACCCTCGGGTGAACCGAGCCGTTCGTAGGTTTCCCAAGACTGCAGGCAAACTGCCTGCGCCTGCGGATCGGCCAGCCCGATATCTTCGACCGCCATCCGGGTGATACGCCGCGCCAAGAAACGTGGGTCTTCACCCCCGGCCAGCATTCGGGCAAACCAGTAGAGCGCAGCGTCAGGATCCGAGCCCCGCACGGATTTATGCAACGCCGAAATCAGATTGTAGTGCTCATCACCCGATTTGTCGTATTTCGCGGCCCGGCGCATCAGGCGCGTCGACAGTGCATCCGGGTCCAGCGGTGCATCCACCGTCCAGGCGGCCACCTGTTCGATCAGGTTCAGCAGGGCCCGCCCGTCCCCATCTGCCATTTCCTGCAACGCATCCCGCGCAGCGGGTGTCAAAGGCAGCGCTTTGCCCAGTTCCTTTTCTGCACGCTGTGTCAACCGCTCGAGATCAGCCAGACCCAGCCGTTCAAGCACCAGCACCTGAGACCGGCTGAGCACAGCGGCATTCAGCTCGAATGAAGGATTCTCGGTCGTTGCCCCTACCAGCAGGATGGTGCCGTCCTCCATATGAGGCAAAAACCCATCCTGTTGGGCCTTGTTGAACCGATGGATTTCATCGACGAACAACAACGTGCCCTGCCCGTTCTGACGCCGGATCTTGGCAGCCTCGAACACCTTCTTCAGATCTGGAACACCAGTGAAGATCGCGCTGATCTGGACGAAATGCAGATCGGTTTCCTGCGCCAGCAATCGGGCAATCGTTGTCTTGCCAACGCCCGGCGGCCCCCAGAAGATCAGGCTGGACAGGCTGCCAGAGGCCAGCATCACCCCTAGGGGAGCCTCCGGCCCAAGCACCTGTTCCTGCCCGATGACCTCGGCCAGTGTCTGCGGTCGCAGTCTGTCTGCCAGCGGACGGTGCTTGGCCGGCGCGGAGTCTGAACCTGTAGTATCGAACAGATCGCTCATGCCCCTAGAGCCTGAACCGCAATGACAAAGAACGCCCATCACGCTCTAGCGTCATTTGCACCCGACGCCCGGGATCGGTCAGGGCGCGAACCGCATCGCGCGGACGCTCAATCCTGTCACCGTTGATTTCCCCCAAGATGTCTCCGGCGCGCAGACCAGCACGCGCACCATACGGGCCGGGGTCAACAACAACGACCCCCGTTTGCGAGATGCGCAGGCCCAGATCGGATGCCACCGCTGGATTGACCCGTGCAATCGTCAATTCGGGCAGCACGGTGTCTTCGGTTGTGGTCGTTTTCTCGGCATCCGGTGTTTCTGGAGCTTGAATCAGTGCAACTTCGACCTCGGCACTCTCATCGCCGCGTAGCCGAGTCAGTATCGATGTCCCGCCAACGCCCGCAACGGACATGCGGAACTTCATTTCAGCGGGAGAGTTCACCTCATCCCCGTCCACATGGGTCACGACATCGCCAACCCTCAATCCGGCTTCTGCCAAAGGACTAAGCTCATGCAGGTTCGAGATCACGACACCCAATGGGATGGCCAGACCCAGCGACTCGGCGATATCGGCACTCATGTGCTGGCCGGTGATCCCGGCCCATGGGCTGATGAAACTGTCATTGCCGTCTTGCGCTTGCCGCAGAAATTCCGCCACCAGATTGGCCGGTATCGCAAATCCGATCCCGTTCGAGCCACCCGACCGGGTCAAAATCGAGGTATTGATTCCGATCAGGTCGCCATTCACATCGATCAGCGCGCCGCCCGAGTTGCCCGGATTGATCGCCGCGTCGGTCTGAATGAAATAGCCCCGTGCGTTACCCGTGGCCGTGCCTGTGCGGGCCAACCCTGAGATTATGCCCGATGATACGGTCTGCCCAACCCCGAAAGGGTTACCAATCGCCAACGCCAGTTCACCCACCTCAACCTGATCGGAATCCCGCAGGCTCAGGTGGGGTAAATCGGCAGCCTCTTCAAGACGCAGGATCGCGATGTCGCTTTCCTCATGCCCCAGAACAACGGTTGCTGAAAACTCCCTCCGGTCAGTTGTGACCACACGGATTTCGGTCGCCGAGCCCACAACATGGAAATTCGACACAACATACCCGTCATCAGACAGGATAACGCCAGAACCCAGAGAGTTCTGCACACGCGGCTGTGGCGCCCCAAATCCACCGCCGAAGAAATCCTGAAAGAACGGATCCGAGAACAAGGAATTGCTGCGCCCCGGCCGAATGATCTTGGCATAAATGTTCACCACCGCGGGGGCCGCCTGTTTCACAACCGGTGCGAAGCCCAAGCTGATTTCGGCCTGAGATTGCGGAACCTGTGTTTCGGCCGTGGCAAAGGATGCCGATAGAATGGACAAAGCTAGTACTGTCGCGCGAAGCATTCCGACCTCAATCTTCAAAGACCTGTAGGATATGCGGCCAAGCAGCCGCTATTGCAAGCACAGCACTCGCGACTGCAAACAAGAAAAAGAAAACCCCCGCGTCCGGGACGCAGGGGTTTCACAATCAGATAGACGGGTCGGCTTATTCTTCTGCAGCTTCTTCGGCGGCAACGCGGGCTTTGTCAGCCGCGCCTTTGGCGTCGACGTCACGATCAACGAATTCGATGATCGCCATCGGGGCCATGTCACCATAGCGGAAGCCAGCCTTCAGGATGCGGACATAGCCGCCCTGACGCTCGGCGTAGCGGGGGCCAAGAACTTCGAACAGCTTTGCGACATCTTTGTCTTCTTTCAGCTGAGATGCGGCCTGACGACGGGCATGCAGGTCGCCGCGTTTGCCCAGAGTGACCAGCTTTTCGATGATCGGGCGCAGTTCTTTTGCCTTCGGCAGAGTTGTTTTGATTTGCTCATGCTCGATGAGCGAGCCAGCCATGTTCGCAAAAAGAGCCTTGCGGTGCTCATGAGTACGGTTCAGGCGGCGGTAACCACGTGCGTGACGCATTTTCTAGTTCCTTCTTTCGCGTTTTGCTTTGTCTGGCCGGCGATGCGTGTCACCGGCTCTCCTTGGGGCGGAAGTGCCCATTTGGTCCCCGGCAGCCCGGGCATTGGGGAAGACGCGTTTAGAACGCGTCTTCGAATTTCTTCGCCAGATCTTCGATGTTGTCGGGCGGCCAGTCCTCGACATCCATGCCGAGGTGCAGACCCATGCCGGACAGCACTTCTTTGATCTCGTTCAGCGACTTGCGGCCGAAGTTCGGGGTGCGCAGCATCTCGGCTTCGGTCTTCTGGATCAGATCGCCGATGTAAACGATGTTGTCGTTCTTCAGGCAGTTTGCCGAACGGACCGACAGTTCCAGCTCGTCCACTTTCTTCAGCAGCAGCGGGTTGAACTCCAGACCATCGTCCTCGTCCTGGCGGCCAGCCGATTCCGGCTCGTCGAAGTTTACGAAGATCGACAGCTGATCCTGCAGGATACGTGCGGCAAATGCCAGCGCGTCTTCCGGAGTGATCGAACCGTCGGTGTCGATCTTCAGGGTTAGCTTGTCATAGTCCAGAACCTGACCTTCACGGGTCGGCTGAACGTCATAGGCAACCTTTTTGACCGGCGAATAGATCGCGTCGATCGGGATCAGGCCGATGGGTGCGTCTTCGGGCTTGTTCTTCTCAGCCGAGACGTAACCCTTACCGGTGTTGACGGTCAGTTCCATGAACAGGTCAGCGCCATCGTCCAGGTGGCAGATGACGTGATCGCGGTTCAGAACCTCGATGCCGGCGCTTTCGCTGATGTCGCCAGCGGTGACAACTGCGGGGCCTTTGGCATTGATCGACAGGCGCTTGGGGCCTTCGACTTCCATGCGCAGCGACACGCCTTTGAGGTTCAGGATGATGTCGGTGACATCTTCACGCACGCCCGCCACGCTCGAGAACTCGTGCAGGACGTTGTCGATTTGAACGCTGGTGATGGCCGCGCCTTGCAGCGAGCTCATCAGAACGCGGCGCAGCGCGTTGCCCAGAGTCAGGCCAAAGCCACGCTCCAACGGTTCAGCAACCAGGGTTGCCTGACGCGCAGGGTCGTTGCCCGGCTTGCCGTCAAGCTGGGTTGGCTTGATCAATTCTGCCCAATTCTTATGGATCATGTAATCCCTCCATTCCTGTCCGCGCCCCATGACCAACAAGGTGCAGACGCCCGAGGTTCAAAATGACATGCTGGGGCCGCGCAAAAACGCAGCCCCAGCCAAATTCGAAATCGCTTAGACGCGGCGGCGCTTCGGCGGACGGCAGCCGTTGTGAGCGATTGGGGTCACGTCGCGGATCGACGTGATGTTGAAGCCCACGGCAGCCAGCGCACGCAGAGCCGATTCACGACCCGAACCGGGGCCCTGAACTTCGACTTCCAGCGTCTTGACGCCATGTTCCTGCGCCTTCTTGCCTGCATCTTCTGCAGCCATCTGAGCGGCGTAGGGTGTCGATTTCCGCGATCCCTTGAAGCCCATAGTGCCGGCAGACGACCACGAAATGGCGTTGCCCTGTACGTCCGAGATCAGGATCTTGGTGTTGTTGAAGGTCGAATTCACATGGGCGACGCCCGATGCGATGTTCTTACGCTCTTTGCGCTTAACGCGAGTCTTATCACGTGCCATCAGTCAGACCCTCCCTTATTTCTTCTTACCAGCGATGGCCTTTGCGGGGCCTTTGCGGGTACGAGCATTGGTGTGGGTGCGCTGACCGCGAACCGGCAGGTTGCGGCGGTGACGCAGACCGCGATAGCAGCCCAGGTCCATCAGACGCTTGACGTTCATCTGAACTTCACGACGCAGATCACCTTCGACGGTGAAGTTTGCATCGATGTGCTCACGGATGGCCAGAACTTCGGCGTCGGACAGTTCGTTGACGCGACGGTGCGCTTCAATGCCTACGGCTTCGCAGATCGCTTTGGCCGAAGTGTTTCCGATACCGGTGATATATGTGAGGGCGATAGGTACCCGCTTTGCAGTCGGGATGTTTACGCCGGCAATACGTGCCACGTGTCACTTTCCTTTTTTGTTGCGGTTCCGTAGCTCCAGAACCTTTTTTCACAACACTTGACCGTGGCAGTGAGGCCAGAGGGTCCAGCATTTGTACGAGGTATTAGATGCGTCAGGGACGAATCCCGTACGCGATTGCGATTCCCATAGGGATGTGGGTCGATATGGGGTTTTGAAGGGGCCGTCAAGCCCCCTGATTCAATCAGCCCAGCACGGCCTCGATTGAGGTGGTTACATCGCCGATATCCGCCAGACCATCCACCGGGCGCAAATCGCCCTTGGCGTGATAGTAGCCAATCAACGGAGCGGTCTTTTTGTAGTATTCCATCAGGCGGATGCGCACGCTGTCTTCGTTGTCATCTGCGCGGACAGGCTGACCAGCGGCGCGGGCTTCTTCGGCACGACCTACGATGCGCTGAACCAGCGTTTCGTCATCCACCTGTAGCTCGATCACAAAATCCAGTGTCTCACCCTTCTCGGCCAGCAAGGCGCCCAGTGCATCTGCTTGCGCAAGGGTCCGGGGAAAGCCGTCGAAGATAAAACCACCTTCTGCACCCTGCTCCAGCTTTTCGCGGATCAGGCCGATTACGATCTCATCTGTAACCAGTTCGCCCTTGTCCATCACTTCGGCGACGCGCTTACCCATTTCGGTACCGCTGCTCTTGGCTTCGCGCAGCATATCACCGGTGCTCAGCTGAACCATGCCGCGTGTATTGACCAGATGGGAGGCTTGCGTCCCTTTACCCGCCCCTGGGGGGCCAAGAAGAATAATGTTCATCGACGAGAGGGTCCCTTCCTTCCGCGTTTCTTGCTTTTACCGCGCAATTGGGACTTTTCGATAAGACCTTCGTATTGGTGCGCGAGAAGATGGCTCTGCACCTGTTGGATGGTATCCATGGTCACAGAGACGATAATCAAAACCGAAGTGCCGCCAAAATAGAACGGAATGGCAAACTGGTTCCGCAGAATTTCCGGCAGCAAACAAACCGCTGCCAAATAGGCTGAGCCCAGAACCAGTACGCGGTTGACCACGTATTCCAGATACTCGGCGGTCTTTTTGCCCGGGCGGATACCCGGCACAAATCCGTTTTGCTTCTTCAGGTTGTCCGCCACATCATCCGGTTTGAACGACACATTGAACGTATAGAAATACGCGAAGAACACGATCATCGCAGCAAAGAACAGCAGATAGAGCGGCTGACCCGGGCCGAAATTGGCCAGCAGCCACGACATGATCGGACCGTTGGTCGCCCCGGCCGAGAAGGTCGATATGGTGACCGGCAGCAACAGCAGCGAGCTTGCGAAGATGGCTGGAATCACACCCGCTGGGTTGACCTTGACAGGAAGGTGGCTGGAGCCGCCCTCGTATACTTTCATACCGGCCTGACGGCGCGGGTACTGAATGTGGATCTTGCGCAAGGCGCGTTCCATGAACACGACAAAGGTGATCACGGCGATCACCATGACAATCACGCCAACGATAACAGCAGGGCTGATTGCGCCCGAACGGCCAGAGGCAAAGAACTGCGCCAGGGCAGCCGGAACCTCGGCGATGATGCCGACGAAGATGATCAGAGAGATACCATTGCCGATGCCACGTGCTGTGATCTGCTCACCCAGCCACATCAGGAACATGGTGCCCCCAACCAGTGTGATCATGGTCGACATGCGGAAGAACAGGCCCGGATCGGTCGCCAGATCGCCCGATTCCAGCGAAACGGCCAGACCATAGGCCTGAACGGTGGCCAGCGCCACGGTACCAAAACGGGTGTATTGGTTGATCTTCTTACGCCCCTGCTCGCCCTCTTTCTTAAGTTGCTCAAGCGCGGGAACCATCGATGTCAGCAGCTGCACGATGATCGAGGCCGAGATATAAGGCATGATGCCGAGGGCAAAGATACCCATTCGACCCAGCGCCCCGCCGGTGAACATCGAAACCATGCCGCCGATGCCCTGCCCCGCCTGTTCCATGAACTCGCGCAGGGCTTGCCCGTCGATCCCCGGCACCGGAATGAAGGTGCCCAGGCGATAGACGATCAACAAACCCAGCGTGAACAGGATGCGGTTGCGCAGATCGGTGGCTTTGCCCAAAGCAGCCCAGCTTGTGTTGGCTGCCATTTGTTCTGCTGCTGATACCATAAATCGGTCTCTCTTATGCAAACGCCGCCCGGAACCGTTTTCCGGCTCGGACGGCGTCTTGGAAAACTCTGACGTCTATGTAAGCGGGTCTGAGCCCGCTCACAAGCGCTTACTCTGCCGCAGCAGCTTTTGTGACTTTCAGTGAACCGCCCGCTTTTTCGACTGCCTCGATGGCAGTTTTCGAAGCACCGGTCACTTCCAGGTTCACCTTGGCGGTGATTTCACCTTTGGCCAGAACGCGCACGCCATCCAATTTGCGGCGAACCAGACCGGATGCAACAAGCACGTCTTCGGTGATCGCGGCTTTGGCGTCCAGCTTCTTGGCATCGATGAATTTCTGGATCAGACCCAGGTTGATAACAGCAAATGCCTTGCGGTTCGGTTTGTTGAAACCACGCTTGGGCAGACGCTGGTACAGAGGCATCTGGCCGCCTTCGTAGCCATTGATAGCCACACCCGAACGGGATTTCTGGCCTTTGATACCACGGCCACCCATTTTACCTTTGCCGGAACCCGGACCACGGCCAACACGAGTGCGTTTCGGGCTTGCGCCGGGGTTGTCGCGCAATTCATTCAGTTTCATTTCGCTTCTCCTTAGCCGGATGTGACCCCCGAAGCGTGATGGGCCAACCACGGCATTTCTTGGTTTTGATTCTCGTGGACGGAAATCCACCGGAGCGCTCTACAGCGTTGCGGCCTTTGATGCAAGGTTTGTTGTCAATTGGAGCGCGATGCAAAAGAGGCGCCCGAACGACGCCTCTTTCTTTGTGAGTGGTGGGGTATTGTTAGGAGCAGTACGCATGCTCACGCGCGATATCCGCGATGTCGCAACGGCGGACGCCAATATCGTCCAGCTCACGGTTGGTGAGACGCTGCAGCTCGGTGTAAGTGCGCTGATATTCCGCCGCGCGTGCGCGGGCCGCTTTAACGCGCTCAACCAGATTCGCGAAACGGGCGCTCAGGTTGAAGCCGCCATGTGTCAGTGTAGCTGTATGTGCCATATCTCTATTCCTTTCTGTGCCGAGGCGTATTCCCCGGTTGTTTCCATTTGTTCCTTTGTGGACAAGGCTCAGATAGGCATAGTCGGTACCGCTAACAACGCGCGTTTTGGTCTAGCCGCTATGCGTGTTGCGAATAACTTTCGCTGGTTGGCTTGTTCCTAGCCTGGTTGCTATTCGTATTGGAACGTAACTTGCAGCTGACCTGCTGATCAGCTCGATGGCCACCTGCGTTTTTTGCAGACCGCTAGCCTGTTGTTAGAATTGGACCCACCTGCTGAAATGCAAAGTAAAGCCCCATCGGATCACGAAATACACGCGGCACCTGCTGAGCACTTTGCAGTGATCGAACACGCGTTTCAGACGCTCCAAGCGTCAAAGCATCACGAACCGCCTTCTCGATTGCGACCACTTTGATCACAGGCAGCCAGGCGCATTTCTCGCGCATCTTCATATCTCGTGAAGCAACCACAAGACTTTGCGAAAGCCACCGGCTTGACTCGGCACCTTCACCGCCATCCGTCGTCGAATATGTGCGATCAAACAACGCCTGGTAGAATTCAATTGGAAACTCTGAGCCTCCGCTCAAATAAATCTCTGCTGCAAACTGCTGTGTAGGTATTGGGTATTCATGTTGTGAAACGGAGATACCAAATCTGGCGCCCCAAGGGTCCGCCAATAGGCAGTTTCGCCCAACCCCGGGCACATCAAAGGGTCGCCGGATTATACGTGCGCCCAGCTTCTCAGCACGCGCTGAATACGCATCAACATCGGGAACTTCGAAATAAGGAAGCCATCCGGCATCAAAGTCCCTTGGAGTTTCCGTCAATCCGCTTCCGGCTTCCCCGTTTAGAAGAGCAAGAGTGAATTCCCCTTTTCCTTGGCCCCAGACGTATTCATCGGTGCTTTCCTTGATGAAATCCCACGACGCTACACTACCATAGAACGTCTCAGAAGCGCTCAGATCAGGCGTGAAGAGGTCATGCCATACAATCTGTCCTGTATTATCCGCATTCATTTCAAACAAACCTCCTGCGCCACACGCGCTGGGTAGTCCAACACAATCCAAATGGTCATTGATACAAATCAATCAGAACATGGCCTTCGGAGGTCCGCGCTAGAAGAAGAGTTCCCCAATAAGCTAAAGTGCGAACAAAAAAACGCCCCCGACAATGTCGAGGGCGTTTCAAATTCTTCAATGAGCTCGCGCTTAGCCGCGCTCGTCGATGATCTCAACAAGATGCGGGATCTTGTTGACCATGCCGCGGACCGAGGGAGTATCCTCCAGCTCACGGGTCTTGTGCATCTTGTTCAGGCCCAGACCGATCAGAGTTGCGCGCTGTTCGGCGGGGCGACGGATCGGAGAACCGATCTGCTTGACGACGATGGTTTTTGCCATGGGTCGCTCTCCTTATGCTTCTGCTTCAGCACCAGCTGGTGCTTCGTCCCGCTTGGGCAGGATATCGGCAACCTTTTTGCCACGACGCTGTGCAACCGAACGCGGGCTCTGCTCTTTCTGCAGGCCGTTGATGGTGGCGCGGATCATATTGTACGGGTTCTGCGAGCCCAGCGACTTGGACACAACGTCCTTTACGCCCAGCATTTCGAACACAGCACGCATCGGACCACCGGCGATGATACCAGTACCTTCAGGCGCGGTGCGCATGACCACTTTACCAGCGCCGTGGCGGCCTTCGATGTCGTGGTGCAGAGTACGACCTTCGCGCAGTTGCACGCGGATCATTTGACGCTTGGCTTGCTCGGTCGCCTTACGGATGGCCTCGGGTACTTCTTTCGCTTTACCCTTACCAAAGCCGACGCGGCCTTTCTGATCGCCGACAACCACCAGAGCGGCGAAGCCAAAGCGCTTACCACCTTTTACGGTTTTCGACACGCGGTTGATTGCGACCAGGCGATCTGCAAATTCCGGTGCTTCTTCACGGTCGCGGCCACGGCCCCGACGGTTTTCACGTTCTGCCATCTTGGCATCCCTTTTACTATGGCGCTCGGCGCCGTTTGTTCAATCCAAGTGAGCCCCGACTGTTGCCGAGGCCCCCGGATCATCGGGGCAGCCACAAAGCTGCCCGCAAGTCTTAGATCTTCAGACCACCTTCACGCGCGGCGTCAGCAACTGCCTTCACCTTGCCGTGGAACAGGAAGCCACCACGATCGAAATAGGCCTCTTCGACGCCTGCCTTCTTGGCACGCTCGGCGATGGCCGCCCCCACTTTGGTGGCCGCTTCGACGTTGTTCTTGCCAACAACACCCAGATCTTTTTCCAGGGTCGAGGCCGATGCCAGGGTCACGCCACGAACGTCGTCGATCAGCTGAACGCTGATGTTCTTGTTCGAACGGTGAACCGACAGGCGTACACGGCCGGCGTTGACTTTGCGAAGTTTGTTCCGAACGCGCAGGCGGCGCTTCAGAAACAGGGTTCTTTTGCTGTTTGCCATTGTCTGCGTCCTTACTTCTTCTTGCCTTCCTTGCGGAAGATGAACTCGCCCTTGTAGCGGATGCCCTTGCCTTTGTACGGCTCGGGACGGCGCCATTCGCGGATTTTGGCCGCGACTTCGCCCACCTGCTGCTGGTCGATACCTTCCACAACGATCTCGGTCTGCTTCGGCGCGGTGATGGTGACACCTTCCGGAGCAGTGAAATCAACATCGTGGCTGTAACCCAGGTTCAGCTTCAGGGTGTTGCCCTGCATCTGCGCCCGGTAACCAACACCCTGGATCTCCAGCTCTTTTTTGAAGCCCTGGGTCACACCGGTTACCAGATTGGCAACCATAGTGCGGCTCATGCCCCACTGCTGGCGGGCACGCTTGGACATGCCACGAGGGTTGATCTGCACAACGTTGTCTTCGACCGACAGCGTTACGTCATCAGTTGCAGTGAAGCTGCGGGTGCCTTTCGGACCTTTCACTTCGATGGTCTGACCCGACACAGAGGCGGAAACGCCGCTGGGCAGCTCGACCGGTTTTTTACCAATACGAGACATTGCAGACCTCCTTAGAAGACGGTGCAGAGCACTTCGCCGCCAACGTTGTTGGAGCGAGCGTTCTGGTCCGACATCACACCTTTCGGAGTGCTGACAATCGACACGCCCAGACCCTGACGGACCTGCGGGATGTCATTGACGCCCATGTACACGCGACGACCGGGTTTCGAGACCCGCTTCAGTTCGCGAATAACAGGGGTGCCTTCGTAGTATTTCAGGCTGATTTCGATGGCCGGATGACCGTTTTCACCGGTCGTCTTTTCATAGCCACGGATGTAGCCTTCGTCCGCCAGCACGTCCAGAACCCAACCGCGCAGCTTGGACGCCGGGGTTGAAACGGTGGACTTGCCGCGCATTTGCGCGTTGCGGATACGGGTGAGCATATCGCCGATAGGATCATTCATATCTATGTCTCCCTTACCAGCTCGATTTCACCATGCCGGGGATCTGACCAGCAGAACCCAGCTCGCGCAGCGCGATACGGCTGACCTTCAGCTTACGGTAGTAAGCGTGGGGACGACCGGTCAGCTGACAACGGTTGTGAAGACGGGTAGCCGAGCTGTTGCGCGGCAGTTTCGCCAGTTTCAGACGCGCTTTGAAACGCTCTTCCATCGGCTTGCTCTCGTCATTCGCGATTTCTTTCAGCTCGGCACGCTTTGCGGCATATTTGGCCACCAGGCGTTCGCGCTTCTTCTCGCGTTCGATCATTGCTTTTTTAGCCATGTCTCAATCCTCCCGGCGCTTATGCGTTGAACGGCATGTTGAACGCTTTCAACAGTGCCTTAGCTTCAGCGTCGGTTTTCGCTGTGGTGGCAATTACGATATCCAGGCCCCAGACCTCGTCGACCTTGTCGAAGTCGATTTCCGGGAACACGATGTGCTCTTTCATGCCCATGGCAAAGTTGCCCTGACCATCAAAAGACGGCTTCACACCGCGGAAGTCACGAATACGCGGCATTGCGATCGTGATCAGACGATCCAGGAATTCGTACATCCGGTCACCGCGCAGGGTTACTTTCGCACCCAGCGGCATGTCCTCACGAACACGGAAACCCGCGATCGACTTCTTCGCCTTTGTTGCAACGGCCTGCTGGCCAGCAATCGCAGTCAGATCCTCGACAGCAGCTTTCGCTTTCTTCGAGTCTTTGACCGCCTCAGCACCACATCCGATGTTCAGAACGATTTTTTCCAGCTTGGGCAGCTGCATGTCGTTCTTGTAGCCGAACTCTTCTTTCAGAGCGGCACGGATGGTTTCAGCGTACTGAGCCTTCAGACGCGGGGTGTAGGTTGCGTTATCAAGCATCGATCACGTCCCCTGTGGTCTTGGCGAAGCGGACCTTCTTGTCGCCTTCCATGCGGAAACCAACGCGGGTTGCTTTGCCGTTTTTGTCCAGCAGTGCCAGGTTCGACAGCTGGATCGGGTTCGCCTGAGGCAGACGACCACCTTGCGAAGCTTGCGACTGACGGGTGTGACGGATGGCAATGTTGATGCCTTCGACAACAGCTTTACCGGCCTTCGGGTCAACCGAGGAAATGGTTCCCTCTTTGCCCTTGTCTTTACCGGCCAGCACGACGACCTTGTCGCCTTTGCGGAGTTTAGCAGCCATGATTACAGCACCTCCGGAGCCAGCGAGATGATTTTCATGAAGTTCTTGCCGCGCAGTTCACGAACAACGGGGCCAAAGATACGTGTACCGACTGGCTCGTTATTGTTGTTCAGGATGACGGCGGCGTTACGATCGAAACGGATCGCGGTGCCGTCTTCGCGACGGACTTCCTTGGCGGTGCGTACGACGACGGCCTTACGGACGTCACCTTTCTTTACGCGGCCGCGCGGGATGGCTTCCTTCACCGAGACGACAATAATGTCGCCAACGGAGGCGTATTTACGCTTGGAACCACCCAGGACCTTGATGCACTGAACTCGGCGGGCGCCGGAGTTGTCAGCGACATCCAGATTGGTCTGCATCTGGATCATGTGGTTTCTCCCGACCTGTGGGGGCTGGTCTCGTTAAATCCCCCAGGGTTTCGACAAATGGAAAAGTCCTGGGGGCTTACGCCTCCAGAACCTCCCAACGTTTCGTCTTCGATTTCGGCGCGCATTCGATGATGCGGACTGTGTCGCCGACCTTGAAGGCGTTCTTTTCATCGTGAGCCCGGTATTTCTTGGACTTACGGATGGTTTTCTTCAGAACCGGATGCGTAAAGCGGCGCTCGACGGATACGGTTACGGTCTGTTCGTTGGCGTCGCTGGTTACGGTGCCGGACAGGATACGCTTCGGCATCTGATTACTCCTCGGATGCCGCAGCAGCGGCCTTTTCGTTCAGAATGGTTTTGACGCGGGCAGCGTTGCGGCGGGCCGCTTTGATGCCGGCTGTGCTTTCCAGCTGACCGGTGGCCTGTTGAAAGCGCAGGTTAAAGCTTTCTTTCTTCAGGTTGGCCAGTTCCTCGCGGAGCTGGTCCGGGGTCTTGTCACGCAGTTCTTGGGCGTTCATCGCCTTTTTCCTTTGCTCAAAACACCAGAAGGCCCCCTTGCAGGGTCACCTTGGACCTGGTGGATGAATGATAGACATACGAATCGCCCGACAACGCCGGGAGATCGCAGGATGCCGCCGTATAAGGGTTTGGGGGGTGGGTGGCAAGGGAAAGTTTGGCACTGTCTTTGCAAGCGGCTTCAGACAAATTTTGGCGATGGCCGGAAGCAGCACCGCCAGTTAGCTGTGCTCGACCAATCCAGTTTGATTCAAACCAGAACGACCTTTTGTTCAGGTCCCTTTCTCCTGCATCTTCCGAACCATCTTCAGACGAGTCTTGCGTGGCAGCAATGGAATGATCCAGCCCGTCATAAATGCGAGAGGCCTGTCATTTATCACGGCCAGCTTTCCATCAACCATGGCGTCATAGCCAAACTTGGCCACAGCTTCAGCAGTTGCCCCTTTCTGGGATACGAGTTTAGTGCCCTCAAGATCAGCTGAAGCGGCGAACTCAGTCGCCACATAGCCGGGTTCCAGGGCTGTAACGGAGACACCTTTGTCTTTCAGTTCTTCGGCCAAAGCCTGACTGAAACTAGAAACATAGGCCTTCGTAGCAAAATAAGTGGCTTGCAGCGGGCCCGGCAGATACGCCGCGGTCGAACTGACATTTAGTATCTTGCCACCGCCACTGCTAACCATATCCCTGCCAAACATGTGACACAGAGAGACAAGCGCTTCGACGTTCAGGCGGATCATGCTCAGGTCCTCTGAAAGATCACGATCCAGAAAGGCCCCGTGCCCTCCAAACCCGGCATTGTTGATAAGATAATCAACCTTCAGACCCTCGGCGTTGACGGCCTCATACAGTTTTTTTGCCCCACTTTGTGCGCCCAGATCGAGCGCAATCGCAGTGACCGTAATACTGTAGGCGGCTTCAAGCTCTGCCTTCAAAGCGTCTAACACGTCGGCACGCCGCGCAGTAATAATGACATCTCCGCCTTGCGACGCGTGATATCGGGCTATTTCACGACCAATTCCCGAAGATGCGCCGGTGACGAGTGCGATTTTCGGCATGGTGTTCTCCGATCAATTCAGACTGAAATGATAATACTCCAGAACCGCGCGGTTTTCTTCAGGAGATTTACAAGCTCACTCCCACTTGTAGTTAAAACTCACTGAAATACGCTCTTCTTCCGCCATATTCATCGGAACCTCGTGACGCAGCCAGCTTTCCCACAGCAGAACGTCTCCCACCTTCGGCTTCATATAGATAAACGGCTGCAAATCGCGCCGTCCGCCCTTCAGACGCGTTGGTGCAGCCATCATGCGGCCTGAGCGTGGGTCTTCCAGTTTCAACGCACTCGCCCCTTCAGGCATCGCGACATAGGTCGTGCCCGAGATCACGCTGTGCGGGTGGATGTGGCTGGAGTGCATTCCACCCTCCGGCAGGATGTTGATCCAAAGGTCTTCCAGCACCAGCTTCCCCTCGCCCAGATCAAACTCCAGATCCTTGGCAAATGCGGCGACGTGCTGATCCAGCGCCGCAACCAGATCGGCGAAGATCGGGAACCGCCACGGCAGATCGGTCAGCGAGGCATAGCTGGTATAACCGGGATAGCCGTTCTCCTCACACCATTCCTGCCCGGCCTCATCATCCTCGGCGATGACAATGCAGGAATTTTCCAGTTCTTCCGGGTCGATCTTGGGATCGAACTCGGACAAAGCGGCGCGGTATAGACGGGTGACGAAGAGCGATTCAATCTGTGCCATGCCCCGGCTATAGACCAGCCGGGACAGGAGAGCGAGACCAGCCGACTTAGAAAATCGCGTGTTTGGGGGTGTTTCACAAGAAGTGCAGCCAGGTCTAGTCGTTTGCGACCATCAGGGTCAGGAGCGCGAACTTGTCCAACCCGATGTGCTTCTTGGTCTTCTGGGCCATGATCCCGAGCAGGCCGTCCAAATAAGTCTGGACCCATTCAACCTGGCCAAATATGGGATGAATGGCTTCTGTTTGCTCTTCGCTATGCCGGCAACCGAAACCGGTCTCGATGAATTGAATTGCCGATCACAGCGGCCACTGCTAGCGTCTTTTCCTGTGAAAGCTCTGGTTCTATCACTTTTTATCACGCTTGTGCCGCTGGGGTCCCGTGCGTGTGAAATTGCGCTGGTTGTTGCGCTCGACGTATCGCGCTCGGTCGACAAGTTCGAATATGTTCTGATGCGAAATGGCATCGGCCACGCGTTTCTGGATGACGATATCATTCGCTTGATTTCCTGGATGCCCGGCGGCATGCAGGTCACTGTAACGCAGTGGGGTGGTTCTGGTCAGCAGCGTCAGCCGATCGCCTGGCGTCGACTGTCCAACCGGCAAAGCGTCATCGAATTTGTCGAAGATCTGATCACGATCAATCGTGGTTTTTGGATGGCTGAAACATCCGTTTCCGAGGCCCTGCTTCATGCCGACCTGATGTTTCATCAGCTTGAAAATCCCTGTCGACGTCAGGTGATTGATGTGTCAGGCGATGGGATCTCGAACGCCGGGCCCGAGGCCAAACCGATCTCGGACACGATTGCCACACGGGGAATCACCATAAATGGTTTGGTCGTTGCAGGGGCCCGCCCTGATCCGGTGGTCTACTACCTGTCCGAAGTTGTCCGCGGGCCTCTGTCTTTTGTGGAAGTAACGCATAGCTATGATGACTACGACCAAGCAATGAAGCGGAAATTGCTGCGAGAGCTTACGCCGAATCTGTCGCGTCTCGACTGAGGCACGCGGTGGCGCGCCTGAAGCCAGATGGTCGCCAACAAGAAAACCCCCGCCGGTTTCCCAACGGGGGTCAATTTAGTCACGAACGGGTGTCCCCGGATCGCTTACCAGTCTTCGCGGATCACAACGCGAGTCTTGATCGGCAGCTTCATCGCAGCCAGGCGCAGTGCCTCGCGGGCGATGTCGTCATTGACGCCGTCGATCTCGAACATCACGCGGCCAGGCTTGACCTTGCAGGCCCAGCGGTCGACCGAACCTTTACCTTTACCCATACGAACTTCGATCGGCTTGGCCGTGACCGGAGTGTCGGGGAAGATGCGGATCCAGACGCGGCCCTGACGCTTCATGTGACGCGTCATGGCACGACGTGCAGCTTCGATCTGGCGTGCAGTTACACGCTCAGGCTCAAGAGCTTTCAGACCGTAGGTGCCAAAGTTCAGATCAGAGCCGCCCTTGGCGAGACCCTTGATCCGGCCTTTGTGCATCTTGCGGAATTTAGTACGCTTTGGTTGAAGCATATCTTTCCCTCCTTAGCGACGACCGCCACCAGCACCACGAGGTGCAGGGCCGTCCTGGAGTTCCTGTGCTTTACGGTCACGTGCCTGCGGATCGTGCTCCATGATCTCACCTTTGAAGATCCAGACCTTGATCCCGATGATCCCATAAGGAGTCATCGCTTCGGCATGTGCGTAATCGATGTCGGCGCGCAGGGTGTGCAGAGGCACGCGGCCTTCGCGGTACCACTCGGTCCGTGCGATTTCGGCGCCGCCCAGACGACCAGCGACGTTCACCCGGATACCCAGGGCGCCCATACGCATGGCGTTCTGAACCGAGCGCTTCATGGCGCGACGGAACGATACACGACGTTCCAGCTGCTGAGCGATAGACTCGGCAACCAGCTGCGCGTCAAGCTCGGGCTTGCGCACTTCGACGATGTTCAGGTGCAGTTCGCTGTCGGTCATGCGAGCAAGCTTTTTGCGCAGAACTTCGATGTCTGCACCTTTCTTGCCGATGATGACACCGGGACGAGCCGTGTGGATCGTAACGCGGCACTTCTTGTGCGGACGTTCGATGATCACACGGGCAACACCGGCCTGCTTGCACTCTTTGTTGATGAACTCACGGATCTTGAGGTCTTCCAGCAGAAGATCACCGTAGTCCTTTGTGTCGGCGTACCAGCGGCTGTCCCAGGTGCGGTTGACCTGAAGGCGCATGCCGATCGGATTGACTTTATGACCCATTAGGCTTGCTCCTCAACTTGACGCACCTTGATGGTGATCTCCGAGAACGGCTTCATGATTTTGCCGAACCGACCACGGGCACGCGGGCGACCGCGCTTCATGACCAGGTTCTTGCCAACCCATGCTTCGGCGACGATCAGCTCGTCGACGTCCAGGTTGTGGTTGTTTTCGGCATTCGCGATTGCGGACTGCAGGCACTTTTTGACGTCCTGCGCGACACGCTTGTTCGAGAAAGTCAGGTCGGTCAGAGCCTTCTCAACTTTCTTGCCGCGGATCATTTGCGCAACCAGGTTCAGTTTCTGCGGGCTGGTGCGAAGCATGCGGGTTTTCGCCATTGCTTCGTTTTCAGCCACGCGGCGGGGGTTCTTTTCCTTGCCCATGACTTACTTCCGCTTCGCTTTTTTGTCTGCGGCGTGGCCATAATAGGTGCGGGTCGGCGAGTATTCACCGAACTTCTGACCGATCATGTCTTCCGAGACGTTGACGGGGATATGCTTCTGGCCGTTGTACACACCAAAGGTCAGACCCACGAACTGGGGCAGAATGGTGGAACGACGCGACCAGATTTTGATGACTTCGTTGCGGCCCGACTCGCGCGCTGCTTCGGCTTTTTTCAGCACGTAAGCATCGACGAAAGGACCCTTCCAAACAGAGCGAGACATGAGTTAACGTCCCTTCTTCTTGGCGTGCCGCGAGCGGATGATCAGCTTCTGGGACGCTTTGTTCTTGTTGCGGGTACGCTTACCCTTGGTGTCCTTACCCCACGGCGTAACCGGCGTACGGCCACCCGAGGTACGACCTTCACCACCACCGTGCGGGTGATCGATCGGGTTCATTGCAACACCACGAACCGACGGACGAACGCCTTTGTGGCGCATACGACCGGCTTTACCGAGGTTCTGGTTCGAGTTGTCGGGGTTGGACACGGCACCGATGGTGGCCATGCATTCCTGACGGACCATGCGCAGCTCGCCCGAGCTCAGACGGATCTGAGCGTAGCCGCCATCGCGACCAACGAACTGAGCGTAAGTACCGGCCGCACGTGCGATCTGACCGCCTTTGCCAGGCTTCATCTCGATGTTGTGGACGATAGTACCAATGGGCATGCCCGAGAACGGCATTGCGTTGCCCGGCTTGATGTCAGCCTTGGCGGATGCCACAACCTTGTCACCAACAGCCAGACGCTGCGGAGCCAGGATATACGCCTGCTCGCCGTCTTCGTATTTTACCAGTGCGATGAATGCGGTCCGGTTCGGGTCATATTCGATCCGCTCGACGGTTGCCGCGACATCAAATTTGTTCCGTTTGAAGTCAACGATCCGGTAGAGACGCTTTGCGCCACCGCCGCGGCGGCGTGAAGTGATCCGTCCGGTGTTGTTCCGTCCGCCCGATTTGGTCAAACCCTCAGTGAGAGACTTGACCGGACGTCCTTTCCAAAGCTCCGAACGGTCGATCAGCACCAGCCCGCGCTGGCCCGGCGTCGTCGGCTTGTACGACTTGAGTGCCATGCTTTCTGTCTTCCGTTTAGCAAGTGCAGGGGATTTCCCTGCTATGTGATAGGCCCCCGTAGGTGCCAAGGGTATAGGGCCCCGAAGGTCCCCGGTTACAAATATCAGAGGCCCCGGAACGAATCCGAGGCCGCAAGATTGGGTGCGTGTAACAGGGTTGGGGGTGGGTGTCTATAGGGAACACAATGGATTTCGGAAACTTCGATGCCCGTCTTTCTCGCTAATTTAGACTTCTCAATTCTCGATGGTTTATTCCGATATTTGCTGGCAGCCGAACCTGCCTCGCTAAATCGAGAAGTGCTTCGCTCAGGGCAGATTGGAACAAGCCAAGACACAAGACTAGTATGGAATTTTGGCAACACACATCATTATTTGCGCTTCACCTGTTGATGACAGAGCCTATTGGATTACTCGCCTATTTCGACATTTGAAAAGGGAAACAAGAGATGCAAAAAGCTATTTTCTACGTTTTTGCGACATTCGGAACTGCGGTGGTTTCAGCTTGCAGCACGACGAACGTGCCGGAGACTCCGGAAAATCAAACGATCGAACGGAGGTCAAAAGAGGCCATTGTACTAGAATGTGCCGCGAATGCCGGGATCACATCTTCGTTCCAAGTTACAAAAGGCATTGCGGGTGGCCGATTCGGGTACTCGGTTGCTTCCTCAAACGCCTTAACAGATCAACAGGTTGCTGACGCAAACACCTGCATCAGGCTAAACGGCGCAGGTTTACCGACTATCTAAGCGTACCAGGTGAGAGCATGCTCAGCCTCAATAGGAAGTTCAGCTCTCGCTTTTGCATCGCTGCAACCAACAGACAATCAAAGCCTGGTGCCCACGACCGTGGTGTTAACCTCTTTCACCATCACGTGGAATCTTTGGCGCCCTTACAATAGTTCAAACCAGCGCGGGACGAGGCCGAAGGCCGCCGCGCCAGCGCCAGCCCGTCCCGGCGGGCTGGCGCTTTGGGGACGTTTGCACTTCGGCATGAGGTCGGAAGTATCTGGCACCATAAAGTGCACAGATCGGCCGTTGCGGCACCATCCCACGGGCAGTCGCTGGCGCGGCTTGTGCTCTTATCCGAGGGATCGCCTGCGGCACAGCGGCTCGGCCTCCACCATGATCCGCTGCTGGAGTTTGATATGCCCCAACACCTCGCGAAAGGCGCGATGTTTCGGTTTGCCTTCCAGATAATCCGCCAGTTTGAGCAGGTTGATCGGGTGCTTCTCGATCAACGCCTCGATCCGCTGCACGGCTTTGTCCAGCGCGTAGTGATCCACGTACTGACAGGCCACTTGCGTGGGCGTCAGCAGGCAGTAATCCTGCGGGCGTTTCTCGGTATAGCGCGCGATATCAAAAGGCGACGCGCCGAGGGCGTGGAACTTGGGAATGTGTACGCGCATATCGGCCTCGGCGTGCTCCAGCACCGTGCCCGAGGTCTGGCGAAACCCCAACGGGCCAAGCTTGCCGACCACATGCTTGCGCATCGCCGGAGAGATCATGTCCACATCCGCTCGGTCGTATTTCAGATCATCGAACACCGAGAGCAGTCCAAGTTTCTCATCGGCAATCTGGAAATAAGGCTCGGCGCTGAACGCCCGCATCTGATCCAGCACCTGCGCACGCGCAAGCGCTATTTCAGGGTCCGAAACGAAATCGGCCCCGGCGGGTTGAACCGCAGGGGCCGTGAATAGTTGCAGTAAGCGTCGGATCAAAGACCGGTGGACACGTCGATGGTGTTGCCCTCTTCCAGGGTCACATATGCTTTTTTGACGTCTTTCCGACGGCCCAGCTGGCCGCGGAACCGCTTGACCTTGCCTTTGGTCACGGTGGTGTTCACTGCTTTGACCTTTACACCAAACAGCGCCTCAACGGCCTCTTTGATCTGTGGCTTGTTGCTGTCGATCGCCACTTCAAAGACAACCGCGCCATTCTCGGACGCCATGGTCGACTTTTCGGTGATGACCGGCTTGCGGATCACGTCGTAGTGTTCTGCCTTCGCGCTCATTTCAGACGAGCCTCCAGTGCTTCGACAGCCGCTTTGGTGAGCACCAGGGTGTCACGCTTGAGGATGTCATAGACGTTTGCGCCCATCGACGGCAGGATATCCAGACCTTCGATGTTCTTGGACGCTTTCAGGAACCCTTCGTTCACGGTCGCGCCGTCGATGACCAGAGCGCGTTTCCAGCCCAGGTTTGCAACCTGTTTGGCCAGAGCGGCGGTCTTGCCTTCGGCTTCGGCGTTCTCGATCACAACCAGTTCACCTGCCTTGGCTTTGGCCGACAGAGCGTGGCGCAGGCCAAGCTTGCGGAACTTCTTGGGCAGGTCGTGGCCGTGCGAGCGCACGACGGGGCCCTTGTAGATACCACCACCACGGAAGATCGGCGCGTTACGGTCACCATGGCGTGCGCCACCGGTGCCCTTCTGGCGATAGATCTTCTTGGTCGAGTAGCTGGTTTCCGAGCGGGTCTTTACCTTGTGGGTGCCGGCCTGCGCGTTGTTGCGCTGCCAACGGACCACACGGTGCAGGATGTCCGCGCGCGGCTCAAGGCCGAACAGGTCTGCATCCAGCTCGATGTTGCCGGCTTTTTTGCCGTCCAGTTTGATTACATCAAGTTTCATGCTTCACCACCTTCCGCGGGAGCTTCTTCCGCAGGTGCTTCGGTTGCAGCCGATTTCACAGCAGCCGGGAAAGGCAGGCCTTCCGGTGCTTTCTTCTTCACGGCGTCCTTGACGGTGACCCAGCCCGATTTCGGTCCGGGAACGGCGCCTTTGATGAAGACCAGGTTCCGGTCGGCGTCGGTTTTGACGACTTCCAGGTTCTGGGTGGTAACACGGGCAGCACCCATGTGACCGGCCATCTTCTTGCCTTTGAAAACCTTGCCCGGATCCTGACACTGACCGGTCGAACCGTGCGAACGGTGGCTGATCGAAACACCGTGCGAGGCGCGCAGACCACCAAAGTTCCAACGCTTCATTGCACCAGCAAAGCCTTTACCGATCGAGGTACCCGAAACGTCAACTTTCTGACCTTCCAGGAAGTGTTCTGCCGAAATCTCGGCGCCCACATCGATCAGGCCATCTTCGGAGACGCGGAACTCGGCCAGCTTACGCTTAGGCTCAACCTTTGCAGCGGCGTAGTGACCGCGCATGGCTTTCGAGGTGCGTTTTGCTTTGGCAGCGCCGGCGCCCAGCTGAACGGCGGTGTAGCCGTCTTTGTCAGCGGTACGCTGTGCAACGACCTGCAAGTTGTCCAGGTGAAGAACGGTCACAGGGATCTGCTTGCCGTCTTCCATGAACAGGCGGGTCATGCCAACTTTTTTTGCGATAATACCAGAGCGCATAATCTATACCCTCCGATCTTACGACTGCAGCTTGATCTCGACATCCACACCAGCAGCGAGGTCGAGCTTCATCAGCGCATCCACGGTCTGGGGGGTCGGATCAACGATGTCCAAGAGACGCTTGTGCGTACGGATCTCGAACTGGTCGCGGGATTTCTTGTCAACATGAGGGCCACGGAGAACCGTGAACTTCTCAATCTTGTTCGGCAGCGGGATCGGGCCGCGCACGTTCGCGCCGGTCCGCTTGGCAGTATTGACGATCTCTTGCGTGCTGGCATCCAGAACGCGATAGTCAAATGCCTTCAGCCGAATACGGATGTTTTGGCTTTGCATATTAACAGCCTTTTTTAGGCGTTGAGGTTGAGAGGAGGACAGACGCGCATCGCCAACCCTCTTCGAACCCAAAAGGCGGGAATCACCCCGCCTTGACGTTCTTGTTGAGAACCCGCGCGTATTAGTGGGGTTGGCGGGATTTGGCAAGGGCGAAGTTGGTTCTCTCTCAGACGGCAGCTGAGACACACGTGTCGAACCGAGAACGACATCGACGCGAAGCATCTGAATTTTCACTTTATGGTTGGGAATACCCGACTTGAATACCACTCTAAACTGAGTAGTCCTTGGCTCTAAGTATCTGACAGACTTACCCGCACTTGCTTTTATAATCAGTGGGAAACCCAACGCTTTGACGGAAGCCTTGTTATCCAATTCACTTGTTTTCCCCGCTTTGTTGCATGTGGGCGCGTTTGATATTGCACACCTGTTTAACGACGATCCCAACATCCATTATACCCACGCAATCGCTATACAGTTTTTTTTACTGATGCTGTTGTTTACTTTGACTTCCCCCCTCTTCCTTTTGGGTTCAATTCTCGCCTTCTGTCTTTCGCCCAGAATCATCGATCCAGAACGATTGGTTGCACCTTGGGCCATGTTACTTGCAATCGCGCTTTTACTAAGTGCGCCAATGGGCTTTTCCTACATTTTGCTGGGCGTATTCCTTGTTCTGGCCTTACTAAGCTTGGTGGCGCTTCGTTGGATGAAAAGTCCGAAGATCAAGCAAGAGTATCTCTGGCAACCTGAGGGTTTTCGGAATGCAAACCTCCCAAAGAAAACCTTTGCACTCTTGATTCTGGGCCTACTTCTTTACTTTCTGAAATCACTCGCAACGGCACTGTATTTTTCAGCGGTGCCATTAAATACTGGTCAGCCAGAGTTCCAGTTACAGTTTTCACACAGAATGAACATCAGTGTTGTGCGTGCATCATACAGGTTTCCAGATACACAATCCTGCCTTGAGAGCGGCGCAGATGCTGGAATCCGCGAAGATCTGCTGCGAATGGATTGGGATGAGATTTCGACGACCGGAGACGCAAAGGTCTGCATGTTCAGGTTGCTACACGAATGGGGTGGAGTGGCTGAGGCTGCATCTTGGCTAGAAGCCCAAGGCTTTCGTGTGGGCGAGAATTTCAATTCCGAAAAACCCTATGAGAACCGAGATGGCACATTACGCGTCGACGGCGGATGGTCGATCAAGAGAAATGGCCCACGCTTTCCAACATCCGGCATTGTGACTCGCATTCTAAAGGCAGTACCTTATGGCATGGGTGTGAGAGCCACCTTTAGCGAAGACGGGGAGGAGCTACTTTATCTCAACATCGATTTTTCCACACTATAAAAATTCGCGGCTGCACCGCCTTCTGAGCCAAGGTTCTTCGGCGTATCGTTAGAGTAATCGAAAAGGCCGCCCCTTTTTGGGACGGCCTTCTTAAGTTCAACCGAGTTGCTCTCGGCAGATTTTCCTTTGGAAAATCGCCTGCCGCAACC
>NZ_JBQFYL010000022.1:0-42016 GCF_056541465.1 Ruegeria sp. AH12
GCTGGAAATGCCCAGCTTCGCACCAATTTCCTGAATCGGCTTCTTCCTCGCCTCGCGGGCAATCTCAATGTCGGATTTGTAACTCATTGGGTTTTAGACTCCCTGCAAAAGTAGGCCGAACGAATTCAGACCGGTCCACTTGTACGACCGGGACGGAATCGGTTACTTTCTTTAGGGTAAATAAATATTCCCTTTGGTCAACCTCTGAGTTACAGAGACCTTGACAGAACGATCATCTATCGCGCGATGGCACCTGCGGATCACGCGTAGCGCTTGCGCCCTGCGCTGAGCCCTAACAACCAATCCTCGACGATGCGGCGTTCCGGGAATGCTTTTTGCGATGGGCTCTTCAGAAGGTAATATCCCGACTGCGTTCGCACCGATACGTCGTGGATTGGCCTGACCAACGCACCACTTTCGAGCAGCGGGTCAACAAGATGAGCCCAACCCAAAGCGACCCCCAACCCATCGACCGCTGCTTGTATCGAGAGAGGATAGGTGTTGAAGGCCACAGCGCGTTCCATCAAGGAAGTGGAGATTCCATTGCCGGTAAGCCAGGTATGCCATGTCATCCATTCCGCATGGCTGCTGGTCACTTCAATCAGATCCAACTCCGGCAGCGCGGACAGGACTGCCGCCTTCGGATTACTTTTGAGATATTCAGGGCTACACACCGGGAAAACGGTTTCTCCGAACAAAAGCTGAGCATCATATCCCGGCCAATCTCCATCTCCACGCAATATCGTCAGATCCATCGAATCAGACAAGCACTCTGCGTCGCTGTCCGAAGACACCAGCGAAATACGGATGCGCCCATTGGATTTGTTGAATTTACGTAGCTGCGGCATCAACCAGAGCGACGCGACAGAGTTGGTCGCAGAGATCGAAACCGTGTTGGCCTGATGTTTGGCCAACATATCACGGCTTACGTCTCGTATCAGATCCAGCGACTTTTCAACGGTCGCCAACAATATGGCACCTTGCTGCGTCAACGAGACCGACCGATGGCCTCTAACAAACAACGGCACATCATAGTGTTGTTCCAACAGACGCACCTTGCGGCTGATTGCCGTTTCCGAAATGTTGAGCACCTTACTGGCCTGCGCAAAGCTCTGGGCCTTGGCAGCCGCTTCAAAAGCCAAAAGGTAGTCGAGCGGCGGAAGGACTTTCCCGGAAACTGGTGCTTTCTTTGGCATCTGGCGGCGGATTCCCGATCTAAAGCTGATTGCAATCAAAGACCATTTGCTTTCGTCGGCTGAAAACGATCAGGCAACTGACTGTTAAGATAATGAAAACCGGGATTAGCCTCAAGATTTTATGGGCAACGCCTCTCAAATTTCTGTTCTGCATCTCGCGCAAATTTAGGCAGAATACGCAAATTCGGGGCCGGAAGAGCCCTCAATCCAAAATTGAACGTCACTCAGGGAGCAAACATGAAACTTTCAAACCTACTTTCTGCTGCAACCTTGGCAGCGGTAGCGGGCACCGGTGCGATCGCAGAAGACAGCAGCGATCCGATCGTCATCCCAATTCACAACTGGTCCAGCCAGATCGTGATGTCTTACGTGGTCGGCCAGTTGTTCGAAGAGATCGGCGATAATGTCGAATACGTCACGACCGACAGTCAGGCGGTCTACGAGTCGGTGCGTCTGGGCGACGTCACGCTTGAGATGGAAGTCTGGGAAGGCGCATTTGGTGCATCCTTCCGCGCGGCTCTGGAAAAGGGCGGTCTGCATGATGCCGGCGATCATGATGCCGTCACCCGCGAGGACTGGTGGTATCCGATGTGGACCAAAGAGTCCTGCCCCGGCCTGCCGGACTGGAAAGCCTTGAACGATTGTGCGCATCTGTTCGCGACAGCGGAAACCGGCGATAAAGGCCGATATCTGGACGGTCCGGTTGACTGGTTGAAGCATGGTAAAGAACGTGCCGAAGCACTTGATCTTAACTTCACCGTAATCAACGCAGGTTCGGCTGCAGCACTATGGGCCGAGATCGGCGCCGCAGAAGCGGACAAGAAGCCGGTTCTGGTATTCAACTGGACACCCAACTTTGCCGAAGCTGTCTGGCCCGGTGAGTTTGTCGAGTTTCCAGCCTGGGAAGATGGATGCGATAAGGACCCATCCAAAGGTCCGAACCCCGATGCGCTGTATGATTGTGGTAACCCAGCAACCGGTTATCTGAAAAAGGCCGCATGGGATGGTATGAAAGACAAATGGCCTGCTGCCTATTGCGTATTGACTGAAATTTCCTTCACCAATCCGCAGATCGCTGAGATGGCCAAGCTGGTCGATACAGACGAGCTGGAACCGGAAGAGGCTGCCACCGAATGGCTGGATGCTAACCGCGCTGTTGTTGACCCCTGGATCGGCGCCTGCAGCTGATACTCCGGTCATACGCAACGAAACCGGCGCGGCCTTGCTGATCTCAGTGAAGCAAGGCCGCGCTTAACAAGAAAGAAAGGCAGCCATGTCCGCCACAGCGCCTGTAATCTCAGCCAAAAATGTTTGGAAACTATTTGGGCCTTCGCCCGAGAGCTATCTAAAGTCCATGTCGGCTGGCCGTAGCTTCGACGAGATTCGTGCGGACGGCTACATCGCTGGGGTCAAAGACGTCTCGATCGAGGTTGGCCGGGGCGAAATGCTGGTCATCATGGGACTGTCCGGGTCAGGCAAATCAACTCTTGTGCGATGCTTTTCGCGTCTGCACGACATAACTGGCGGCACGATCAAGGTTGACGGTCAGGATATCATGGGCCTGAGCGAGCGTGACCTGATCGAATTGCGACGCAACAAGATGGGCATGGTATTCCAGTCCTTTGGCCTGCTGCCGCACCGTACGGTCTTAGATAACGTGGCCTTCCCGCTGGAAATGCGTGGTCAGGATCGCCATGACCGACGCGAGCGGGCTTTGGAAGTTATCAAGCTGGTCGGCCTTGAGGGTCGTGAAGAATATTTCCCGCGCGAACTCAGCGGCGGGCAACAGCAACGGGTCGGCATCGCACGGTCCTTGGCGATTGAGCCGGACATTTGGTTTCTGGATGAACCGTTCTCGGCCCTTGATCCATTAATCCGGCGCGAAATGCAGGATGAATTCCTTCGACTGCAAGAGATGCTGGGTAAGACTATTGTCTTTATCACTCACGATTTCGACGAAGCGCTGCGCCTCGCAGATCGGATTGCAATCATGCGCAATGGCGCGGTTGAACAATGTGATACACCCGATCAGATCGTCATGAACCCCGCCACCGAATACGTGGCGAAATTTACCGAAGACATCGACAAGGCCCGTGTCGTGCACGCAAAAGGGCTGGCAAAACCCATTAATGGACATGCTTTGGAAGGCACACCTGTCAATGGCGGCTCGACCATCCACGAATTGGCGCGGGTTCTGGTCAACGACAACCGCATCCTTCTGCCGGTTGCCGATGAAAAGGGTGTTGTCACTGGTGTTCTAGAACGCGACGCCGCGTTGAATGTCCTGCTTGGAACCGAATGATGGCGACGCTGTCCACTGATCTTCTCGAAACCTCGGATAAGCCGTCGGGGCGGACCCGCGTGCTTACGGCATTGCTGGTCGTGGCCTTTGCGCTGATCCTCGCCAAGGCCGCCGGTGTTTTGCCCGAATGGCTGAACCGCATACCCGAAGCGGCCATCCCACCCACCGCGCAGGTTCTGGATGCGATCTTCAACTTCATCCAGAACGACCTTGGCCTGATCTATGTGACTCGCTTCATTGCCGAAGGCCCGCTGGAATTTTTGTTGGACACATCTGCCAACCTTTTGGAAGGCAAGCGTCGCTGGCCCAACCTGGGACCGATCCCATGGTCTGCGATTGCCGCGGTTGCCGCTGTCGTCGGTTATGCCGTCGGGGGATGGAAATTGGCAGCCCTTGGTGCGGGTACCTTTGTCTGGACGGCGGCGATCGGACAGTGGAAAATCGCCATGCAAACCATGTCCGTGATTGTAGTCGCGGCACCCTTGGCGTTCCTGTTGGGTCTGGTTCTGGGTATCGCCGCGTGGAAATATGGCTGGTTCGAGCGGATGCTGAAACCCATCTTGTCCATATTGCAGACCCTGCCCTTCTTTACCTATCTGTTGCCAGCCGTGATCTTCTTCAAGGTCGGGCCAACAGCCGGGGCTGTAGCAACGATTACGTTCGCCATCCCGCCGATGATCCTAATGACAACACTGGGACTTAAAAAGGTCAGTCCCGAAGTGATCGAAGCGGGTCAGATGTCTGGCTGCACCCGCTGGCAGATGCTGCGCCACGTCTATGTTCCGGCGGCACGCACCGAGATTCTGGTCGGCGTCAATCAGGTGATCATGCTGTGTCTGGCAATGGTGGTTCTGACAGCGTTCATCGGTATGCCCGGACTTGGCGCCAAGCTGTTGGCAATGATGGGCAGCTTCAAACTGGGCCGTTCCTTCGAGATCGGAGTTACCATCGTTCTTCTGGCCGTAACGCTGGACCGAATGTCCAAGGCTTGGGTGGTCAAGCAACCGGTTCACTTTGAACGCGGCACCCCCTGGTGGAAGCGGCACCAGATCTCGCTGGTCGCACTGGGTTTATTCATCGGGTTTATCCTGCTCTCGCAGGTCTTCCCGATCCTTGCCGAAGTTGGCCGCAAGCAGCACCTGAGCCAAGGCAAGGAAATTGACGTGGTAATCAAGTCGTTTCTGGCGATTGATGCCATCAAGGGAACGACTGAATGGTTGCGCTGGTTCCTGAACGTCAAGGTTCTGATCCCGTTCCGGGACACGTTGCTGGCGATCCCCACCCCCGCCTTCATCCTGCTGGTCGTAGCCTTTGCCTATTGGGTCGGCGGACGCCGCCCGGGTATCTATGCTGCGGTGTTCTTTACCATCATCGCATTCTCGGGCTGGTGGGACCGGTCAGTGATCACTCTGTATACAGTGATGTCGGCCGTTGCACTCGCAACCTTGATCGGCATACCACTTGGCGTGATTGCCGCCCGATCCACCCGCTGGTCCAAGAGCATCCTTCTGGCTTGCGACACCGCGCAGACCTTCCCAAGCTTCATCTACCTGATCCCTGCGATCATGTTGTTCGGCGTCAATGATGTGGCTGTCGTGTTCTCAATTCTGATCTTCGCCGCAGTGCCATTGATCCGATACACCATTATTGGCCTCAGCAGCGTCCCTCCGGAAATGACAGAAGCAGCAGATATGTCCGGGTCCACGCGGCGTCAAAAGCTGATGTCGGTTCAATTCCCGCTGGCGCTGCCAACAATGGCTGTCGGATTCAATCAGGCGATTATGTTTGCGTTCTTCATGGTCATTATCGCGGCCTTCATCGGCACACAGGACCTTGGACAGGAATTGCAACGCACGTTGGCAGGGACCGAATTGGGCAAGAACTTTGTTCTTGGCCTGAATGTGTCGCTGATGGCGCTGACCTTTGACATGGCTATTAGCAGCTGGGCGGAACAACGCAAAAAGCGGTTGGGGCTCGATTGAGATGGAACCGCTTCAGAACAGACGTAGTGTTGCCCGTTTCGACGATACAGGATTTATCCGGATGCGGATGGACGGCCTGCCAGACGAGCAGGTTTGGTGGAAGAACGTCAGCTTTGATGAGGAAACCGGGCAAGGCAGCTATCTTATGAAGATGGCGCCGGGCACACGCTCGAACCCCCACATCCATCACGGACCAGAAGAGTTCTTTGTCCTCGAGGGCGATCTGACCGATCACGATGGGTTTTGCTATCGCAGCGGGGATTTCGTCAGCCTTGCCGCAGGATCCAGCCATTGCTCGCACACTGAAACGGGCTGTCTTTTGGTGGTGACGCACCGCGGTGCGACGGAATCCATTCAGGAAGGTGCATTATGAATGTGAAGCCGGTTTTCGAAGTCCCATTCGAACGCAGCGGGGTTCTGGCCCCTGGCCTTCCGATCCTGCCCCACGGGACAGAGCGCCACCCGGTTCCCGGCATGGGGTCGCGCGCAGTTCCGGTGTCCAAAGGCGATACCATCACGTTGCTGGATCGCGATGGCATGCAACCGGTCGAAATGGTCTTTTTTGCCCCTGATCGGAGTTCCGACGCAGCCATGCTGGGCGCGCAGGGGCATGGGCGGCCCCAAGGGTTGATTGCAACGCTGGCAAATGGCTCCGCTTCAGGGAAAAAGGTACTGCGAGCTCTGGAAATCGCCGGATTCGATGTCGGAAAAGGTGACGCAATTCGCGCTTTCACAGATGGGTCTCGCCCCGGCGACATGGCGCATTTCGTGGCGGAAAACGATGGCCTTTTGATCGTCGCCGCACCCGGCAAGGCGATGCGCCCTGAGGACAACAATCCGCCCACGGATATCATCTTGTATATCCAACGCTCTGCACCCGGATTGGAAAAGCCCGATGTAGGCCCGCCTGATCCGCTGGCTGATCCTTTGAAGGACATCAACATTCAGCCCGGCAATGCCAAGTCCTATGAGGTCAAAGCAGGAGAATTCATACAGATCGTGGATATCCGCGGGCGCGAGTGTTCTGATTTCCAGGCCTTCAGCCGCCGTGCACTGGATCAAGGGATCGAGCGCGAGATCGACCCGACCACAACCCGCAGTCTGATGGGCAGCTTATATCCTCAACCGGGGATATTCTCGAAATACTGGTCGGTCGATCAAGAACCTTTGGTCGAAATCGTACAGGACACCTGCGGACGGCATGACACGTTCGGCCTCGCCTGTACCGCGCGGTATTACGAAGACCTTGGCTATCCCGGTCACGTGAATTGTTCGGACAATATCAACAAGGATCTGGATCAGTATGGCATCAAGCCTCGTGGTGGCTGGCCGGCGATTAATTTCTTTTTTAACACAATGCTGGACGAGACCAACGCCATCGGTATGGACGATCCGTGGTCACGGCCTGGCGATTTTGTCCTGTTGCGTGCACTGACCGATCTGGTCTGCGTCAGCACTGGATGTCCCTGCGACATCGATCCGGCGAATGGCTGGAACCCAACCGATATTCAGGTGCGAACCTACAAGGCGACCGAGGATTTCAAGCGATCCTACGGCTACAGAAAATCTGCGGAGGCGGATGTGGAAGAAACCAAAAAAACCGCGTTTCACGACTGCTTTGCACGGCACACGCGTGATTTCATCGAATACAACGGTTATTGGCTACCCAATACAATGACCAATCACGGTGCGATTGCTGAATACTGGGCCTGTCGGGACAAGGTCGCAGTCATGGACCTGAGCCCCCTGCGGAAATACGAGGTTGTCGGACCTGACGCCGAAGAACTGTTGCAGCTTTGTGTGACTCGCAACATGAAAAAGCTGAGCGTTGGTCAGGTCGTCTACACAGCCATGTGCTATGAACACGGCGGGATGATCGACGACGGCACCGTCTATCGTTTGGGCGAAACAAACTTCCGCTGGATTGGCGGGAATGACACCAGCGGATTGTGGCTGCAGGAACAGGCACTCAAACGCAATATGAATGTCTGGGTGCGCAATTCGACAGACCAATTACACAACATCGCGGTACAGGGGCGGCACAGCCGCGACATTCTTTCCAAGATATTCTGGACGCCGCCTCAGCAACCGACAATCGAAGAACTGCCATGGTTCCGGCTTACCGTCGCACGTGTGGGCGATGTGCAGGGGACGTCAGTGGTTATTTCCCGGACGGGTTATTCCGGCGAACTTGGATACGAAATCTTCTGCCACCCCAAAGATGCCGTCGAAGTCTTTGATCGCGTCTGGGAAGTCGGTCAGGAACACGGCATCGCACCGCTCGGGCTTGCGGCGCTCGACATGTTGCGGATCGAAGGTGGATTGATCTTTGCCGGGTCGGAATTCGATGATCAGACGGACCCGTTTGAAGCAGGCATCGGCTTTACGGTGCCACTGAAGTCAAAAACCGACGATTTCATCGGACGGGCGGCAATCGAAGAGCGCAAAGCACACCCGCACCGTAAATTGGTCGGTTTCGAAGTCGAAGGGGGCACGGTCCCCTCGCCCGGCGATTGCGTGCGCGTTGGAAAGGCGCAGGTTGGCGAGATTACAAGCGCAATGAAATCACCCGTTCTTGGCAAGGTCATCGCATTGGGCCGGGTTTCAGTTACCCACGCCACCATTGGGGCAGACATTGAAATCGGACAGTTGGACGGGCAGCAAAAGCGATTGAAAGCTAGGATCGTTCCATTCCCGCATTTTGATCCGGCAAAAGATCGCGTGAAAGGGATATACGCAGAAGCGTTGGTTCCGGACGCTGCAGAGTAGCCACAAGTAAGGTGACGATATTCGAATTCATCATGTACAATCGTCGCCAAGCCTCAAGAATGCACTCGTCGTTCGGCTATGGAATTGTGCCCAAAACGGGCATTTTCAGACCGCTGCTCCGTCAAATCAACTTGTTCGCATTACTGGCGTTGTATTCGATACCCGTTTTGGCGGACGAATGTGATCGGATTACTATGCTGGAAAGCTACGAAACGTCTGCAGTCGCACCCGATGGCGCAATCTGCGAAACCTTTGTGGGCTTGGCCGGCGCCAAGGGCATTTCATGCTTTTGGTCATTTTCGTATCGAAGCGACAGCGCTGAGCTATTTTTTCGCGACGCTTGGCAGGAAGTTTTACGCTGTCGCGAAGGTATCAGCCCATCAAATTCCGACACTGTGAATCACCCTGACAGCTACTACTTGCGGGAACTGATCACAGAGCGAGGTACATACCGCGTGTCAAAGAAGGACAAGAGCCAGAAAAACCAAACTTTAGTTATAATGGGTTTTGTAAACCACGAATAAGAAGCCCTTGCGTCTCGCCACCGTCGCGATGGCGAACAAATCAGCTAGGATCATCTGGGCTATTCTGACAAACAAAAGGAGTACCGGCAGACAGTCGCTTGATCCTGTCCAGAGATGCAAGACGCTTGACGTGAAGATGCAAAACGAAATCACCCAAGAGTGAGGGCACTCGGACCAAGATCGTGGCTCTCAGAGGTCGTTTAGCCGATAGGAGCCATACTTGCGGAACTCATCAGGGTTATCGGCAACAGCTTCACAAACAGGCCGGACACACGACTGTGCTAACAGACCAGCGCAATCATAGAAATCTCTTGCAACGCAAGAGCCATCCACACACGACCTTGGGTAGAGTCTTCGTTTGCTGCCGTGGCATCCCGATCTACAGAGATTCACAACAGTTTTGCGTCCTCTTCACTGTTCACTGCTTCCGCCAAGCCACGTTCTTGTCGCTTCAAGCCCTTCGCGCAAAACAGAAAACATCTTCTTAATTTCACTTTCGCTAATGATAAGGGGCGGTGAAAGAACACACATATTGATAACAGGCCGAACTAATAACCCACGTTTTTGGCATTCTATATCGATCTGGCCACCAATCTCGTAATCGCGCCCCAGCTCGCTCTGAGGATCACCATCGACTGAGCACTGAATGCAACCCATTAAACCCATCCCACGCACGTCGGCAACGATGTCGATTTGCCGCAACTGCTGCAGCTGATCCTGAAAAGTCGGAGCGACCTTTCGAACGTGTTCGAGAAGTTTTTCCCGCTCAATAATCTCAAGGCTCTTCAAACCCGCAGCCGCGCTAACCGGGTGACCAGAATAGGTATAGCCATTTGAAAAGGTAGCATCTTTTCCTGCAACGTCTGCGATCAATCGGTCCGAGATAATCGCGGCACCCATTGGCGCGTACCCAGATGTCATTCCTTTGGCACAGGTGATTATGTCTGGTTGAATGCCGAAAACAGCCTCTGACGAAAACCAATGCCCCAATCGCCCGAAAGCTGTGACCACTTCGTCGGAAATGTACAGAACATCATACTTCTTGCAGATGTTCAGGCAGCTTTCGTGATACCCTATGGGCGGCACGATCACGCCGCCAGAGGCAAGAACCGGTTCGGCAATAAAAGCAGCAACATTTTCTGGACCAAGCGCCAAAATGGCGTTTTCAAGATCGGAAACTTTCTCTTTCAGAAAGCTCTCATCGCTTTGACCGGTCGCACGATAAAGCGGATTCACGTCTGGCAAGAAATGTGCGAGGTCATCGGCCTTGTCGAGCCAAAGCCTGTCACGTTCTTTTCCGCTGACGCTGGCCGCCAGATAGGTGCTGCCATGATAGGCTTTTTGCCTTGAAATAATCCTCTTTTTCTCGGGCCGACCCAAGAGGTTGTTTCGAAAATGGACAAATCGGATTGCCGTATCCACCGCAGTGGAACCGCCGGTGGTAAAAAAGACATTGTTCAAATCGCCCGGCGCACGTTTGGCGATTTCGCGTGCGAACCGCGCAGCAGTCGAGTTGGCGTTGTTGAAGGGCGAGAAATAGGCAAGGTTCCGCGCTTGCTCGGCCATGGCCTCGGCCATCTCCTCTCGTCCATACCCGATCTGGGTGCACCACATGCCTCCCGGTCCGTCGATCAAGCGTTCGCCTTTTTCATTCACCACATGGATGCCGCTGGCACCTTCGATAAATGTCCGGTCGTTTTCGCGCAAAGTTGCCATCCCTTCCCACGGGTGCAGGAAGTGATCATTGTCCCATTGCTTGGCGTTAGAATTATCCACGGCGGGCCATGCTTTCTGCGCTCATCACAATTGGGAATTCTTCGCGCACCTGAGCGTCCGAGGCGCCAAAGTAGTTGGGGAAATGGGTGTCGAGAATGGAATTAGCCTTGTCACGGGCACGGTCCATCAGATCAGTTTTTCCTTCGTTTTCCCATGTATCTGTACGCTCACGATCCATAAGCCGCGGGTAGACAAATTCAGTGTTCATATAGTTCAGCGTGTGTGGGTTTCCGAGGAAGTGACCAGGATCAATGGCGCATTGGTGGATCACATCCACCGCCATAGTTTCATCTGTGACCTCTATCCCGCGCAACGATCGCAGGATCATACCGCCCGCTTCGTCATCGATAACCATGCTTTCAAAACTGCATCCCATCAGGCTGCCAATCATGCCCCCGAATTCGCAAAGGCGATTGGCACCGGCATGAGCGGCTAGCGCGAAGGTCAGCGCCTTTTCCAACCCGTATTGCGCGTCGGGTATTTTGGCATCGGTCATGCCTGCGCCAACAGATGTGGGAAGGCCATAGAAATTACCCATCTGAATAGCTGCCGCCCCGATCAGGGCCTGCTCTCCGCTGCCGCCGGTGAACGATCCGCTGCGCAAATCAGTGATGAAGGGCCAAGCGGCAAAGCAGACCGGACAGCCCGGCGTGATGAGGTTTACAATGGCAACACAAGCCAACGTTTCGGCCACGGTTTGCACCAGTGTTCCCGCAAGCGTCGCGGGAGCTGTGGCCCCGGCTTGAGGAGGCACAGCCAAATCGACAGTCAGGCCAAGTTTGGCGGTGTCAATCAGGATTTCCATATTTTCCTTGCCGATCCGCAGGGGCGAAACCATGGGACAGCCGCCAAAAATGACGCTTGGTTTTTTCATGAAAGCCCCTTCACCCCCGTGGGCCAAATCAAACATGCGGATGGCATGCGGGATATGACTGCGGTCGCGAAAAGTAAGGCAAGCAGGTTTTTGGCTACCGGCGAGCATTGCATATATTGTGTTCATATCGTGGGCGAAATCATCGGTCACATCGGTAGCCAAAACTGTGTCGCCCAGCATATGGATGTTGTCCAAACGGTCCACCAGACGGGTGAAATCATAAACATCGCGCAGGACCGAAGGGCGATAGGACTTGGTCTCGGAATCGAAGGTTGTGACCGCGGTTCCAGAGTTGGCGAAGTAAACGCTCTCTGCCGAACAATGCATGTCGTCTTTGCCTTCACGCTCTCCGCGGGCATAGACGTAAAATTCCTTGGCAGCACCAGCCAGGATGTCGTCCATCAGGGCGCGCGGGAAGCATAGCCGATTGAGGTCATTCATCACCGCGCCCTTGGGCAGCACCAGATCAAGCAGTTCCGGGAAATGGTCGGTGACGCCGGTGTTTTCCAGAACGGTCAGGGCCGCTTGATGGATGTTCTCCATATCTGATTGGGTCAACGGCTTATAGCGTCCGCCACTTAGGCCCCCACGTACGGCCTCATTGCCCGTGGTCGCCTGTTGAACCTTTATGCGTGCGGCGCGTCCACCGCCACCGCGACGGCGTGATTTTGCCTCAGCCATGACCGGCCATCCTTTGTTCTGGTTCCGGGCTGATCATGGTGAAATAGAAGTCATAAAAATCCTGGATCGATGTTTCCATTTCACCCAAAGGACCGGGTTGGAAGTATTGAGAGTTTACGCCCGACTGGTTGTGCCGAATGATACGTTCGTCATCCAAAGATGTGACATGCCAAAGCCAGGTCAGGTCTTCTTTGTTGTAGTCCTGGCCTTCTTCGGCGTCAGCGCGAACCAGCCAGACCACCTGAATGTCAGTTTCCTGCAGGCCACGTGGAATGAAGCGGTAGCCGACCATGTGATCCGAATAAATCAGGAACCAATTTAGTGGACCAATATCAAAGTCAGTTGCGCCACCGTCGAAGCCTTTCAACGTTCCAAGCAATGGCGCAAGCGCCTCGCCCGATTTGCTGCCGGTTTTGTAGCCTGGATAAAGCGGATAGCGCCGATAGTACGCGCTGGTAAATGGGGTCGGCGCAGCGTCGCCGACAAGCGCCAATTCATCAGGTGACAGCCCAATTTCCACAGCCCTTGCCTTTAGCGGTTCGATCAAGCCAACCATGTCTTGCGGCGATTTCAGACTATGGGAACGAGAATACTCTTTGTGCGCTGGCCCGCAGTGGTAGCACTCAAGATAGTTTTCCACCGCTAGTTTCCAATTCGCTGGAACGGGAAATGACGCCGTATGCGCTACTTTCAGATCGTCAAAGCCATAGGGCTCGACGAGTGGCAAAAGTTGGTTAAGGACAGGATCAAGCGATGGCGTGTTTGCATCGGCACAGACAAAAATCAGACCCTTGAAGACACTCACCTGAACAGGAAAGAGCCCGAATTTGGACGGGTCAAAGTGTTCCCCCATGTTGTGACCTGCACGAAGTTTTCCCGATAGCTCATATGTCCAGGCGTGGTAGGGGCAAACAAGAACACGGGCGTTGCCGGACTGTTCGGTGCAAACGCGAGATCCCCGATGGCGACAGACGTTCAAATGAGCGCGAACTTCGCCTTCGCGGTCGCGAACAACGATAATGCTCTCCGGGCCATAGTCGAACAGGAAGTAGTCACCGGGGTTTGGGATTTGGCTGACATGCCCTGCCCAAAGCCAGTTGCGGTTCCAGACCTGGACGATGTCATAATTATAGATGTCTTGCGAGGTATAGAAACCGCGCGGTAAGGCGTGGCCGTACTGGTGCGAGGCTATCAACGCATCCAACTCAAACGGTCGGCTGTTCATCTCGTTTCCTCCAAATCGATTATCTCGCGGCGAAACCAATCCTTGTCCACTTCTGCCTTGGGGCGTTCAAAATCGCGAGCGGCGCGGTGGCCCGCGAAGACCGCGTCAACGATCAATCCCGGAGACGCGGCATCGCCAATAAGTTCGAGGGTTTTGAATCCAATCCCGCGCAGGCTGTCATACAGCGCCGTCTCACGCTGGCGCTCGGTAACCAGAACGGTCGAGGCACACGGAATATCCGTTTCGCGACCGGTAAAGGCACAACCGATGCGCGCCATCTCACCTTCAGCCGCCGTCAGCACCTGATTGCAGCGAATGTCGATGCCAAGCTCGATCAGACGGGCCTGAATGCGCGGCTGCTCCAAAGTATTGACGGCGTAAGCTGAGATCAAACTCTCCGGCGTGACAAAGACCACTTGGTATCCGGCGGTCGCCAGTTTTTCGGCGATCACCCCTGCCAGATAGATGTGGTCATCATCATAGATCATCACCGGGCCATCCGGAGGCAGAACGCCGTTCATGATGTCATCAGGCGTCAGCACCTTAGCACCCGGCGTGATCGTGGGCAGGCGGCGCTGCGTATTGCGACCCACTCCATCGGCACGCCAGTGGCTGCCGGTGGCCACAAAGACATGCTCGATTCCAAGCTCTGCCACTTGTTCAGCGTCAAGCCTGCTGTCGGTGAACAACTGCACGTAGGCGCGTTGTTTCAGATCGTTCAGGCGATAATCGACGACGCGGGACCAAGCTGCGAGGCCGGGAAGTTTGCATTCCTTTGTAACCCTCCCACCCAATTCACCCGAGGCTTCAGCCAAAGTCACCTGATATCCACGCCTTGCCAATTGCATCGCGCATTCAAGACCGGCAGGACCACCGCCGATGACCAAAGTATCCGCGTCGCTCTTTTTCGGCGCGATGATCTCGGGGTGCCAACCGCGGCGCCATTCCTCACCCATTGTCGGGTTTTGGGTGCAGCGGATCGGAATACCCAGATTGTCGGATGAGACGCAGATATTACAGCCGATGCATTCGCGGATTTCGTCGATCCTGCCTTCTGCAATTTTCTTCGGAATGAACGGGTCCGCGATGGAAGGTCGCGCAGCTCCGATCAGGTCGACAATTCCCTTTTTAACCATCGACAGCATCATATCGGGGGACGTCAGGCGACCGACACCCACCACGGGTTTCCGTGTGACCTGTTTGACGTGGGACAGAAACGCGTTCTGATAGCCATCTTCCGGCTGAAAACGGGTCGTGGCACTGTCATTCGACCAATCGGCCACATTCACATCCCATAGGTCAGGAAGATCCGCCAAAAGTTCGACCACGGCGCGGCCTTCTTCTGCCGCCTGCATGCCGTTGGCACCCATCATCTCATCAATGGCAAAGCGGAATGCCACAGCGCAGCTGTCACCCACAGCTTCGTGGGTGTCTTCCAGAAGCTCGCGGGTTAGACGCACACGGTTTTCAAGTGACCCACCATATTCGTCACTCCGCTGGTTCATATGCGGCAGCATGAAATGTTGCGCCAATGTCATGTTGTGTCCGGCATAAACGTAAACGATGTCAAATCCGGCTTCTTTTGCACGCAAGGCGGCGTCGCGGTGCCAGCGGCGAAATTCCCGAATATCGGACTTATCCATGGCCTGCGCCTGCTTAGGATGCGTCGTGTCGACGGACATCTCGGAAGGTGCAAGAACCGGAGCGCGGGTCAGCAGGTTTTGCGCATGATTTCCATTGTGTACCAGTTGGATGGCCGCCAGCGCACCATGCGCGTGTACCGCATCCGTCATCAACCGCAACGCGGGCACATCGCGCCCGTCCCATAACCGTCCCTCAGCATAAGGAGACAAGTCTGAGGTTGGGTGGATCTCAGTTTCCTGATTTGAAACCACCGCCCACCCGCCTTCGGCCTTCATCCCGCGAACGGCAGCATCCGCCCGTGGACGGAGGTGCCCCAACCCGGTGCAATGGGGCACCTGATAGAAGCGGTTCCTGGCTGTCACCGGACCGATCTGGATCGGTTCCAAGAGCAAAGCATATGCGTTCGCGTTCGACATAAACACGCGTTTTCCTGTATTTGGGATCCGCAGCCGAATGGCCCCGGAAATGTGGTTGTATTAGAAGCCGGCTTTGATCCGCTCGAACTCCGCCAGCATTTTTGCTTCAAGCTCAGGATTCACCGCATCAAAGAACAAGCTGCCTTCGAAAAAGCTTTTGGGATCAGAGAAGCCATAGGTTTCAATGCTGGTCTGATCGGCGATTTCGAACGCCTTGGCGTTAGAATGCGGGTAACCCCAATTGTCGATGATGTACTGGCCACTGGCAGGATCAGTGAGTGCATTCAACAGATCATAAACCTGATCGACCGGTGTTGTAGAAGACTTCAGATGCACATAGCCGCAAGCCCAGGTCGCGATACCTTTGTCAACGTCTCGCATCATTGCCGCAGGCACTTCGTTCCAGATCAGGTTCAGCTCGGACTGGTTCCAGGCCCAACCCATTTCGATCTCACCACTGGTCATAGCTTGATCAAACTGACCCGCATCGGACCAGTAAAAGCGCATGTTCGGGTGGATCGAGCGCAGGAAGTCAGACGCTTCCTTGAACTGCTCATCGCTCAGGTTGGTGTAATCGTCAGCATTTCCGGTAGCCAACGCCGCCAATGCATATGCAGATGATGCGGCATCCGGGATGGCGATCTTGCCCGCATAGGCCGGATCAGCCAGCAGTTGCAGCGAGATGTCATCGCCTGAGATTTTGTCGGTGCGATAGATAAGGCCAGTATTCCCCCACTCGAACGGCAACATGTAAAGTTGGCCGTCCAGGACGATGGCGTCCACTTCCTTGATCTCGGGCAGCACATCGGCCCAATTGGTCAGCTTGCTTTCGTCCAGCGGCTGTATCAGATCGGCCGCGACCCATTTCCTGACCGCGTCGGAACAAGGATGTGCCAGATCAGCCGTGAAACCCGAGCTTAGTTTCGTAAAGGCTTCCTCCTGACTCCCGAAATAGGAATAGCTTGGCGCCTCATTCCCGTATTTTTCCATGTAGCTGGCGAAGAAGCCCGGGTCTTCATACCCCGACCAGTCAAACACCGTCAGATCGGCGCCACCGGCACTGGCGCTTCCTGTACTTATTGCCGTCGCACATGCGAAGGCCGCAATTCCCTGAAGTTTCATATTATCCTCCCTTTTTTATTCTATGTTTGTACCAAGATCGATCACGCTGGCGCTCTGAAGCCCCAGCCAGACCGCGTCGCCGCGATTGAAATCAACCGTGTGAAAATAGTTCGGAACCGAGACCGAGATCGGCTTGTCGGTCCCCGCAACCTGTATGTGGTAGTGAATGTTTTCACCGTAGAAGGCGACATTGCTGACTGTGCCCTGAACAGTTGATGGGTAGTCCTCGGGTTTTTCAGTGGTGATTTCCAATTGTTCGGGCCGAATGCCGATGTTCATATCTCGGGCGCTGGTCGCGACGTTAGGGTTCCTTTCAATCTCCATTTGGCCAAAGGCCTTGGCGTCGATTGAAAGCGTATCGCCATTTTCTGCCAGCAACTGTGCTGGCAAGATGTTCATCTCACCGATGAAACTGGCAACCTGTTGATCGCAGGGGCGGGCATAAAGCGTGGTTGGTGTATCCACCTGCTTGAGCCGCCCATTGAACATCACACCGATGCGGTCGGACATGGTCATCGCCTCATATTGGTCGTGTGTGACCATCACAAAGGTGATACCAAGCGATTGCTGCAGGTTACGCATTTCAAACTGCATCTGCTCACGCAGCTTCTTGTCGAGGGCTGACAAGGGCTCATCCAGCAACAACACTTTAGGTCGCATGATCAGCGCACGGGCGAGCGCCACCCTTTGCCGCTGCCCGCCCGACAATTCACTTGCGCCGCGATCCTGAAGACCGCCCAACTCGACCATTTCCAAGGCTTCCGCGACGCGCTGGTCGATCTCCGTCTTTGATGCCTTGCCCCGTAATCCATAGGCCACGTTGTTCCCGACGTTCAGGTGCGGGAAGATGGCGTAGCTCTGAAAGACCATGTTCGTTGGACGGTTGTTGGCAGGCACACCTTCCATGTCCTGACCGTCGATCAGCACGGTGCCCTTGGTCGGTTCCTGGAAACCCGCGATCATCCGCAATACCGTGGTTTTGCCGCATCCCGATGGGCCGAGAAGCGAGAAAAACTCGCCCTCTTTGAGGTCGAGATTGATACCGCTAGCCGCCAAGAACGTGCCATAGCGTTTCTCGACGCCCCTGAGTTCTATGATATTTCTGACTGTCATCGGACCTCTGATGCGGATGAGCGGCGGCGGAAATACTCGGCCAGCACCAAAAGCAGGACCGATGTAAGCAGCAGGATAGAGCCCAGCGCCAGCACGTTTGGAAGCTTGGCGGGGAAACGGATCTGGCTCCAGATATAGACCGGCAGGGTTGGCTGGTTGCCGGACAGGAAAAAGGCCAGGACGAACTCATCGAAGCTGACCGTAAAAGTGACCAGCATGCTGGCTACGATACCGGGGGAAACGACCGGCAGCGTCACGCGGCGGAAGGTTTCGAACACGCCGACGCCCAGATCGTAAGATGCCTCTTCCAGCGAGGCATCAAAGTCATCAAATGCAGACTTCAGGATCGAGACGGAAAATGGCAGCGCAAGAAACGTATGACCCAGAACGACGGTCAGCAAAGACGGCTTGAGACCAATGAACAGAAACAAAACCAGCATTGAAGAAGCCACGATAATGCCAGGTATAACCAAAGGCAGCATCACCAGACCCTCTGCGGCACGCTGACCGCGAAACCGGTACCGAACAAAGGCGCGGGCGGCGAACAATCCCATGGTGGTAGATAAAAGTGCGACGACGGTGCCGACACCAAGCGAATTCCAAAGGGCCTGGATCAATGTATCCTGCTCGCCCAGCTTCCTATACCAGTCCAGCGTCCAGCCCTTGATCGGAAAAGCGACGATTGTGCCGCTGTTGAATGAAAACAAGGGCAGAAAAAGAACCGGCAGGTACAGAAATACCAGATACAGGAAAGCATAGGCCGTAAGGGTCGAGGGACGTCTCATCTGATCCGCCTCCCTAGCCGAGTCGCGGTAATCACAAACACTATGGCGACAAAACCGACTGACAGCATCGCGATCAGCGACAGTGTGGCGCCGAGTGGCCAGTTATTGGCAGCCCCGAACTGCACCTGAATAAGGTTGGCGATCATCTTCCCGTCCGACCCGCCGACCAGTGCCGGCGTTACATAATCGCCTACGGTCGGGATGAAGATGATCAGGCAAGCAGCAATGATCCCTGGGATGGTCAGCGGCAGCGTCACCCGCATAAAGCGTTGAAAAGAGCTGCTGCCGAGGTCTGTGGCGGCTTCCAGCAGGCTTGGATCGATTTTCTGCAATGAAACATAGATCGGCAGGATCGCAAATGGCGCCCAGGCATGAGCAAGCGTCAGCACGACTGCAAATTCATTGTAGAGCAAGAAATCGAGCGGTTCGTCGATCAGACCAAGCATCAGCAGTGCAGAATTCATCACCCCGTTGAACCCAAGGATGAGCTTCCAAGCAAACACGCGCAGGAGATAGCTGGACCAGAACGGAATAGTGATGAGCAGAAGCCAGATGGTCTTTTTCCGTGCCTTCATCGCAATGAAGTAGGCGATAGGATAAGCCAGTGCGACGGTTACGACAGTGACCGCCCCTGCAATCCAGATCGACCTGAGCATCAAGTGTCGAACCAGCGGGTCGGTAAACGCTTCGCGATAGTTTTTCAGCGTCGGCGTCTTGTCGAGCGTTACGTAGGTTTGCGTCCAGAATGAATAGGCGATCAGGATCAACAATGGCGCCGCCACCAGAAAGCCCACGTAAGCCGTGGCTGGTGCGCTGAGGGTATAGCCCCGGGACGCTTCGCTACGAAAGATCACCCAACCTCCCTTCTCGGTTTTCACGAGTCACTAATGGACGATCGTCCATTAAATGTTGCGCCAGAACAGCCTTTCGTGTCAATCTCTCTGTGACCTGCACATATGAGAAGATCTCAAACCAATGGAATCATTTGATAAAGTGAAAGACCCTAAGGGAAGAAAGCGTAGTTCGAAACGCGATCCTGAGGCCAACAAGCAGCTTCTGATCAAGGCAACTTTGGACACTATCGCGGATATTGGAGTTACCGATACCTCGGTCAGCCGCATCTGCGAGCGTTCTGGATTGTCACGCGGAATGATCCATTTGCATTTCGGGGGAAAGGACAATTTGTTGACGGCAGCAGCCCAGCATTTCAGTGCCCAATACTATGCCGAGATGGACAGATTGACCGATCTGGGCTCGGATGCATCGCCCGAAGACCGCGTGATGGCTGTGATCGAGGCGGATCTGTCCGAAGCTCTGCTCAATCCAAGAAGTACAAAAATCTGGCATGCATTCCGAGGCATCGCGAGCTCGCACGCTGGCATCGCTCGTTACAGCAGCACTCAGGATCAAAAACTTGTCGAGACTTTGCGGCTCGCGTTCAAGGAGATAGCGCAAGAAAACAAGCGTGACTCAAACTTGGTGGAGGATGCCACCGCCGGAACGTTGGCTTTGCTGGAAGGTATGTGGGTCAACTACCTAACAGATATGCAGGGCTTTTCACGACGACGTTCTGTTGATCTTGTCAGACGGTTCTTGTGCGGACTTTTCCCCGGAAAATTCAAATTGTAAGATTTTGGAACGCTCAGATTTGACACAGAAAACAGAAACTTCTCGGGACACTGATGCAGACTTTTGACTATCGATATGCTTGGGCTTTGCGCGTGAGTGGCTTTCGGTCGCAATTCTTCGAAAGCGGGGTCGTTTGCGATACGCGGCGAAATGAAACTCTGAGGACTTTCGGCAAAGTCGGCATTTGTGTTCAGCGCGTCGGATTCTACGATAAAATGTAAAGGGCCCGATGCTGCGCGTTCAATGAAGGTCAGCTTGACGAGACCAAGCGCCAAACGCTTGCTAGACAAAATTTAAGATGGGCGCGAAGCCGTCCTCAGCCCATTTGCGCAATAAAGCCCTTCAAAAACCTATTGATGCCCACCAACGACAAAGCTCTATACTGCAGTGCGGTATTGCGATGGTGTCATCCCGATCTCTCGTTTGAAAGCTGAATAGAAGGATGAGCGAGAGTTGAATCCGACGTCATAAGTTATGGCTAGAATCGTGTCGTCGGTGCTGCGTAGCCTGTCGGCGGCGTCACGAACCCGCCATCCATTCACATAGTCAAAGAAACGCAGACCAATTTTCTCATTCAAAGCCTGTGAAGCGTAGTGAGTCGTCACGCCGATCTTGTCAGCGAGGTCCCAAAGCGAAAGATCAGGCTCAAGGTAGAGCTTCTTGTCCTGCATCAGCGCTTCTATCTTTGCCGCAATCCTATCAAGGCGATCATCACTTAAACCCGACTTGCCGTATTTTCTGAACTGCAAGGGTTTCGATCCGCTGATCGGTGCGGTTGCTTTTGGCGGAACAAGTCCCGGTCGTTGCCGCGTACCCCACAAAGCGATGCTCCACATCAAAGCAAAGCGGACGATAATTGCGGCTGCAAGTGAATCAAGCATGGCCACGCCCGGAAAGGACAGTTGTAGTTCCGTGGCAATGATTCCCAGTAAATTGAATATCCAAAATATGAAGACTGCCGCCGCGAGCCACCAGGCCCAAGCCAATTCGCGGCCCTCTGTACTGGCAAACAACTCCTTCAATCGGCTTCTATACTGCCTCAGTCTTCGGAGGATCAAAAAAGCGTAGATCGGAACAAGCGCATAGAAGAGTACCGTCGCGCCATACAGCCCAAGAAGTGCGATAGTTTGCCATATCACCAAATCCTTCGCACCAGGTCTTAGGCCGGCTTGCAGTGAGGGAGGCAAAAGCAAGATGTAGGCATAGACGATACAGGCAAATCCGATGGGTAGTATGTGCCAAACACGCCGCACAGGGACCGTTTTCTGTGTGGTATCTTTGGTCAGGCGATAGACATAAAGCCACAATAGATACGGCTGCACCATTGTCAGCGGGATCTCAGCCAGTTCAAGCGCGATCATCGCGGGCCCCGGGCGGTCAGTTGGAAACAGAACAGAAACGGGAAGTGCCAACAGCTCGGCCGCGCTGGCCATGAAAAACATGGCAAGTGGTAGCCGACTGTAACGGTCGCGGTCGGGCAACAGAAGAACGTTGCTGCAAAACAGTGACAAAACCAAAAATCCAACAGCCGCAGTTAGACGCAGTGTCTCTAGATCGAAATGTGTCGGTACAAGGTCCATAAACAAAGGTCATTTATTGTGCAGAGTCAGGGTGCAACCAACACTGATCGGTTGCGCCCTGTGTCCTAGAGTTTTTGTTCAGAACAGGAAACAGTCTTCTGTCAATGGATCGCAAGAGGTTCCAAAAATCATAACCTCCGCGTCGCCATAGCTGATTGTTGTGAAGGTGCCATGCGTTTCTATTTCAAGATCGTCAAAGGCAATCCCGGTTTGAGAAAAGTCGAGCAGGTCTTCTTCTGCGTTGAAGCCGAAGATGCGATCCTGACCGGAATTTTCCTGGAAGACAAACGTGTCTGCTCCGTCGCCACCCCACATCAAATCACGCCCCGCGCCGCCGTTCAGTATGTCGTCGCCTTCACCACCGCGAATGATGTCATCGCCATCTCCGCCGAACAACCTGTCGTCACCTTGACCGCCACGAACGTGATCGCGCCCGTCACCCCCGTGAATTGTGTCATCGCCGAGATCACCGCGCAGAAAGTCGTTTCCGTCGCCACCGGAAATTCTGTCATCACCATCGCGCCCTCGGATAAAGTCGCGCCCGTCACCTCCGTCGATCTTGTCGTCGCCATAGCCACCGCGCAGATGATCATTTCCGCCGCCACCAATCAGTTGGTTGTCGCTATAGGCTGCATCTGGTGCTTGGCGCAGAACGTCAATGAAATCGCGGCCATCTGTGCCGATCGACAGGGTCGAGCCGTCCGAAAAGGTGAAGCGACCGGTATCCAGATCACCCAGTCGGCCTTCAAAGGTCAGGCTGGCGTTGCCCAAGTCCAGCACGGTTTCCGGTCCGCCCAGCGCATCTTCATCTTCTGTCAGCGAAATCTCGGCAGCTGTACCTGCGATGGTAAAGCTTTCGTCCGACGGATCGAAACTTGCCCAGGAGTCGTCGTTGTAAATTGCGGAAAACGCCGCGACCAGCAATTCTGTAGGCTCCGCGTTCGAATGGGTGGTCGCGATGGAGAAGATTGTACCGGATTCGACATGCAAGAACGTGGCTGTGTTGGTACCCAAGGTACCGCCCGCAAATCCAATGAACTGTTGCCCATAGGCGATGCCTGACGACAGACCAAGGCTTTCTCCATCCAGACTTGGGGTGCCATCTCCTGCACGGAAGTCCAGCATCTCTTCCAGTTGATCGGGTGGCAGCAGCGTACGAGAGACCAGCAACGCGTCCATGAAGCGGATCATGTCTGAAGTGGTCGATACAACACCGCCAGACGCGCCAAAGTCTATGGGCACATCTGTGACGTCCAAGATATCGCCGGGGAAAAGTTCCGCATAGGATCGCAGCATACCGTCTGTTTGACCTTCAGATCGCATTGAGCTGTCATCCATGCCAGCAGCCGAGAAAATCCGGTCGGACATCACTTCTGCAAAACTATCGCCAGTCTTTTCTTCGATCAGCTTTTGAAGAAGCAGGTAGTTCGTATTTGAATACCCATAGGCTTCGCCCGGCGCAAAGTCAGCGGGTTGTTTTGCAACAAGCGCCAACATGCCGTCGGGCCCAAATGGTTGTGTGGGATTGGCCAAGAGTTGTTCGATGAATGCCGGTAAGTCACCCTGACCTGGGATCGTGTCGAAATCGGGGATACCGGACCGATTTGCCAGCAATTCGCGCACGGTGACTTCACCAATGTTGGGAATGTCTTCTAGGTCAGAGATGTCCATCTGCTCTGCCAAAGGCGCGTCAAAATCGATAATACCTTCCCCGACCAGTTGTTGCACGATCACTGACGTCATCATCTTGGTCTGCGATCCAACTTCAAATGTGTTGTCAGTACTGGCAGCCTCATCTCCATTGAGTTCAGTCGTTCCGTTTGCGTTGCGGATCGACAATCCGCCGCGCGCAATTTCAAGAAGCACTGCAGGCGCTGGGTGAGCGTTGGCAAAGTCTTCCAGCGCGGCTTTAGGTCCCGAGCTAAGGGCATCGGGGTCAAATAGAGACATAAGGTCAATCCTTGTTGATGTCAGATCAAAGACGGACCCATCAGCCCGCTAGACATCACTTGTTTGTTTCGATTGTTTGATGCGTCCGGATTGATCGGGACGGACAGAAAATCTGTTCAGAACAGTCGCTGACTCTGGTCATGCACACCTATGAGATGGGCACTTCGGAGTTACATCGAACCCACATGATGTATGCAGCCACCGCGCCGACCACGAACCGAAGCATTTACCCGAAGGAACTCAATCGAAGTCGATTACAGAAAGCAGGACGGACACAAAACGAAGAAGAGCCACACCGCTTTGGCAGATCAATTATTCTGCGCAAAACAGCACGACTGAAACAGTCCCGTTACCGAAGCGCGGACCCTAGCGGTTGATATCTAGTTGGGCCACAGACACCTTTGTTGCGATTTCCTGGTTTCTGTATAAGTCCCAACATAGGTCTTCGAGCGGACGGCCCGTAGCAGATCTTGAACAAAAAACTGAGATGCTGCGTTGGCAACCCACATTGCCGAAGTTCGCGGCGCGTGCAGAGTTTTGAAACAGTTCTTGGAGCTACTTGGGGCGGTCTGGCTCGTTAGTGTTGCGCGCAATCAAGCTTTCTATTTCTTTCATTGCTGCAACCGGCAAGGCACCGAAGGTCAGTGCTCCCAAAATACCCTCAATTTGTTCTTCTGTCCGAGCGCCTGGAATCGGTACGTATGCTTCAGATTGGCCCCATATCCACCCAAGAGCCCCCTGCACAAGCGTTCGGCCATTTGTGGTCAGTAATTCGCGAACCGCATCGAGCTGTCGCATGAAATCTGGGTTTACCCGGCCATCCGTATAGTACTCCATCCAGCTTTCGCCGGATGCGCGGACATCATCCGATGCCATAACGGTATTCCGATTGTATTTCCCTGTAAGTAGCCCCATCGCAAGGGGTGAGCGGATAAGGGACAACAATCCCTCCTCATGGACAATCTGTTGCATGCGGGGGGCATCGAAGAAGACGTTCATCACGTATTCAACCGCCTTGAAACCATCCCTGGACGAGGCTGCCAGGGCGTTTTGGGAATAGTCAGTGCTCCAACCGTAGGCGCGTAGTTTCCCGGCATCTTTTAGCCGGTCCAGTTCGTCAAACACAGCCTCGGCCTGGTCAATCGGCATATCGTTCAAATGCAACAGCAAGAGATCGATCCGATCCCGTTCCAGCCGCGACAGGCACCCATCTACAGCAGGGCCAACCTGATCCGGGGTGAAGGGGTCAAATGAAATCTGCCTGCTCGCTTCATCGATCCCAACCCCGATCTTTGTGACAATCAGAGCATCTGGTTGATGCTTTAGCGCTTTGCCCAACAAACGTTCCGAATGCCCAGCGCCATAGGCGGCAGCGGTGTCAAAAAGTGTGATCCCACCGTCCAGTGCCGCGTGGATCGTACGAATAGAGGCACCGTCGTCCGATCGAGTGTAACCCAACGACTGCTCACCACAGTACATTTTGCCACCAATCGGCCAGCACCCCATGCCAAGGGGTGAGATTTCGGTTTCGAGAAAGTTCATCTGTGGATCTCCTAGCTGATCCTTCAGAAAAAACGCCATCACAATCTTTTCATCAACAACACAGAATGTAATCTTCATTTCATGTATGAAAGTAACTTTGACTGGGACAACCTGCGGCTTTTCCTTGCGGTTGCCAGAGCGGGCGGGCTTGGGCCAGCAGCTGAACAGACCGGCAAGAGCGCACCCACCTTGGGCCGGCGCATGGTCGAGCTTGAGCGCGACCTGGGAAGCGAGCTGTTTCATCGCAAACCGCGAGGGTATGACTTGACCGAAGACGGGCAAACGCTGTTGAAACAGGTAGAAAGCATCGAGGCGCGCGTCCTACCTGTCACCGAAAGCAGCCTTGCTACCGCGCCACCATTGGTCAAAATTTCGTCCGGGACCTGGGTGACAAGGATATTGATCGGCGCTGTTGGAAGACTTACGGGGTCAATGCCGGTTCGATTGCGTTTCATCTCGTCAGAAGACCTACTGAACATCGGGCACAGGGAAGCCGCGATTGGTATTCGAAACCACCGACCAGAAGAGATCGGCTTGGCCGGTCGCAAAATCGGGCGGGTTCGGTTTGCGGTCTATGCTGCGGAAGAAGGCATTTCGACCTGGGTGCGCGTCATGTCCAAAACACCCTCGGCCAGATGGGTGAGAGAACATTCGCAAGAGGACGACGCCATCGAAGTTACAGCGCCACAAAATGCGCTTGAGCTTGCAAATGCAGGTCTTGCCCGGGCGGTTCTGCCAACTTTCATTGGAAACACGCAGCCGGGCCTGAAACCAGTGTCACCTTTGATTGACGATCTGGAACATGATCAATGGCTCGTCACGCATCATGAAGATCGGTTTCTTGCTGAGGTACGGCATGTCATAGATCGCACCTATGCAGTGATGTCGGAAGCGTGTGAAAACGGTTGAACCGGTGTGGGCTGTTCGCACTATTCGCCCAACCGTTCCATCAACCGGGCGTAAGCCGTTTGGCCACGTCTGAAGGTTGGCAGACGGAAGAACTCGTCAGGGGCGTGTTGGTTTTCATCCTCATGTCCAAAGGCAAACATGACAGCATGCAGACCCAGCTCGTCCAGTAAGGTCGACATCACAGGGATCGATCCGCCAACGCGGGTTTTGTAAGCGGGTTTGCCATAAACCTCTTCGAGAACCTGACCCGCGATGGCAGTTGCGTTGTGGCCGGCCGGTACAAGAAACGGATCCGCGCGCCCGGGGTTGCGCGATACCTCAGCAGTGACACCCGGCGGGCAATGAGCCTCAACATGGGCCGAGATCAGATCAAATATCTTTTCGGGGTTCTGATTGGCGACCAAACGACACGTGATCTTGGCCGAAGCAACCGCGGGCAAAACGGTCTTTGTGCCTTCCCCTTGCCAACCACTGGTCAACCCGTTGACCTCAAGCGTTGGGCGAGCCCACAGATTTTCACGTGTTGAATATCCCGGCTCACCCAAGGTCGCTGGCGCTCCGGTCTGGGCCAGATAGGCCGCCTCGTCCCAAGGAACCCGCGCAATTGCCGCGCGGTCTTCGTCTGTCAGCTCGACGACATCGTCGTAGAAACCATTCACCGTGATGCGACCATCGGTCGATTTCATACTGGCAAGCAACTGGGCCAGCGCCATCGCTGGGTTTGCGACACCGCCGCCATGCATACCGGAATGCAAATCGGATTTCGCGCCCTGAACCGAGATCTCAAGCGAAGTGAGCCCTTTCAGACCAAGGACCAGTTGCGGCGTCTCGGTATCCCACTGACTGCCATCGGCAGAAAAGATCATATCTGCCTGAAGCCGGTCGAGATTTGCCTCGATAAAGGGCGGCAGGTCAGGGGACCCGATCTCTTCCTGACCTTCAAAGAAAAACCGCACATTGACTGGCAGTTTCCCGGTTTCCGCCAGCAAAGCCTCAGCCGCAAGGATCGGGATGAACATGGCACCTTTGTCGTCGGTCGCCCCACGCCCGTAGATCCGATCTCCGTGGATCGTCGGTTCGAACGGAGGTGAGGACCAGAGCTCAAATGGTTCGGCTGGTTGCACGTCAAAATGGCCATAGATCAGAATCGTAGGCGCATCAGGCCCGGCGTGCAGCCAATCGGCACAGACCACCGGATGACCGGCAGTCTCCATCATCTGAACGTTTTCCATTCCCGCCGCAACCAACCGATCAACCACCCACTGCCCGGCCTTTCGAACATCGCCCGCGTTTTCGGGTTTGGCTGAAACCGATGGAATACGAATGAAGTCGCACAGCTCTTCAACAAAGCGCGATTGGTGTGTGTCGAGATAGTCGGTCCAGCTCATTCCATGCCCTCTCTGATGCTGGCGCCTAACTTACGAAACTGGACGTGGCCCGCAAGCCTGCGGAAATCAGTGCATCCTGACCCCAATGTACAGCCAAACTGACGACGCCTACGGCACTGCGAGATCAGGGCGTAGATAGGCCTCAGGGTAAGACATTGGTTTAGATGGCCCACGGGGAACAACGCCATTCCAACTGCGCCCGAAATATCCCTGGCGGCAATGCACAAGGGATCCGGAGTTGGCAACTCCAGGCAGTGCATACACACGGCATAGCCAACGCCATAAATACGGATAATCCAATATCCGCGCTCCGTTAAGCTTCATCCGCACATAGTAGACAGGATCATGGCGATAAAGCGTGGGGAACAGGCGCAGATCGGCCTCTGAGAAGTGAATGCCCGTTAAAAAGGGCCTGCCATCAGAAAGGAGCTGCTCCAATTGATCAAGTGCCTCGAAATAGGCGTCAAATGCTGCGGCATAGATCGTTTGGTCAGATGAAAACCCGGCCTTGTAGGCGCCGTTATTGATTGCCGTGTAGATCAAGTCATTCAAGTTATGGATGTGTTGGCGCAGTGCTTCGTCGTCCGGGTAAAGCCTCACGCGCCTTTTTGCTGGGATGGTGCCGCCAAGGGCCTCTGCACAGACATCCAACATGCGGATAATTTCGGCGCTTTCGTTGCTCACGATTTGGCCTGATTTCTTATCATAAAGGATCGGAAGGGATTGCTCTTCGGAGCCTTCGGCACGGTAAATATCCTTGGCAAGGCGCAGTCCTCTGCCAGTTCCGGTCTCTCCGGTGCACTCCGGCAAGGTCTCGCCTGTGAGCGAGGCAATGCGGTCAGGCGCGAACTCCCACAGGTTCGGTCCTTCTGGATCGTCTTCACCAGTGCGGTTGGGAAAGGCCACATCCATCGTGACACTGTCCTGCAACCCCAGAACACTGCGCGCCAAGGTCACGCGATGACACCATGGACAATTCAGCGCCACGAACAGGTGATACCGGTGGGCTTCTGCAGGAAACTCAGGATCACCAATGGCATGACGAAAGCCGCTGACGCCGCGCACAAATTCACCTCGTGCGCGGCGCTCAGCGATGGCAGTCTGGTCTTCTTCAGTTGATGTGTCGGTCATGACGTCAGCATCATCCTCTGAGTCTGTGATGCAAGATAACTGGTACGGCCAATTCTTCCTCATCACTCAAATGGCGTTCCAGAAACGCTTTGATCGTTTTGCTTGTCGCATGGAGCTGCCCGGCCTCATCATAGGCTTGGGCCTCATCCAGAGCAGACAGTTTGATCACACGGTTCGCAGTACGGGTGAAATCATCCAACACCTTGTCTAGATCCGCGTGATCCTGTTCCAGAAGCTCAAGCCCCGCATCAAATCGCGGGTCTGCAGCCGACAATTCAGGGAAATAGCTGCGATCTTCCCAGCCGTGATGACCATGCAGGCTCCCGACCAGATTGCCGCCATAGTAGGACAGCCGACCAGCATAATCGTCCAACCCCATATCGTTGTTCAACACATCTTCCGAATCCAATCGAATACGTTCCGCCAGGCGGCGGAACATCTGGTGTGCCCCGAGCCAATGCCTGGTTTTTTCCTTGAACCCAGGGTGCGCATCCCAGCTGTCGCGGGGGTATTTTTCCAAGAGAAACCGCATCTCTTTCGGCATATCGTCTTGGCGGATGGTGTATGTATCGAGCATCGGTCGTCTCCTTTCGTGACATAGGTGGGAATTCGGATCAGTCTCACCAGTAGCGCAAAACGCACAGTGACTATGCGTCAGCGAACCCCGCAAAGTGCATGCTGCCTTGATCAGCGATCACGTATCTAAGTTGGGGATGTCACGTTGCGTGAAGTCAGACAGGCTGTCTTTGCCGCCAACGCCAGCGTAGACCTGCCTAAATCGAGCACTGGCACCAGAGTTTCGTGCGAACCGTTCCGTACCGAACTGCAGTAAAAACACTGGTTTGCAATGCACTCTCGGGCGCATGCTTCGCCGTGGACCATTCAGATAAAAAGTGCGGGGCGAAAAACGCGCCCCGCACCAGTCTCTAACGACCGCCCGCTTTCCCGGGCATGTTCATCCGCTTGGCCGCTCGCCGTGGCATTTTCTTGCGCAGGTCACGCGGCAGTTTGGCTTTGGCCTTCACGGGCCTCGCAGATTTCAGTGTGTCCTCCACAGCAGGAAGGGTTCCCTCGCGGGTAATTTTTGGTGGCTTGAAGGGCATATTGCACCTCATGACAAAAAGAAGCTTAAGTCGCGCAGATGCACGACTACCAATGCCCAAAAGGGGCTATCGTCGTGTGTCCATTGTCAGAGTCCTCCGCAGGAGTGTTTCGGTGCGCATTCTGCCATTTCGGGTCAGTGCGCGGCGGGATCAGAAAGTATGCTGGTCCATTGTTAGAATCTCCTTTGCGAATGTTGTGATCGTCTCAGACCACAAGGTATCTGTCAAACCTGTTCAACGAATAGCGACATTCGTCGCCTTGCTGCCGAGCGCGGCCCTGAACTGCTGTTGGCCGATCGATATCATTGCTATTGCGCGTGACGTCAGAGAAGAAATTTGCTGCTCAAACGAAACAGACAGCAATCCTGTAACGAGAATCTTGAGACTACCCCAATTGTACTTGCGGGCATTTCTTCGGCTTGTTGCGGATCAATTTCGAATGCGCCTTGACCAAGTCAGCCAACTCTGGCCGACATGAACCGCAGTTCGTTCCCGCACTAAGGGCATCTCCGATATCGTCCACATTGATCAAACGCTTGTCATGAATGGCGCGGATAATGGTTTTTAGTCCAACCTCGAAACACGAACAGACGATTGGGCCACAATCCTCAGAATCAACAGATGACTGGCCCGACAGAATCTGCTGAGGCGCAACCTCGGGCAAAGTTGCCAAATAGTCTCGCATCAGGGTGATAGGTCGGCGCGAGACAAAGAGTACTGCCAGAATGCGCTGACCTTTTGACAGCGCAATTCTGTAAGATCCGCGTTTGGGATCTTCTACCGAAGTCACCATCGCATCCGGCAAACCAAACCAATCGCGAGCAGTTCTTTCCCAGTCGTCTATGAGCTGTTTCCCTGCCAACTCTATCCTGTAGCCGTTGGTTGTCTTGGCAGTCGCCCAATACTCTGCGTCAGGGGACGCTGCATTAGCTGAAACGGCGAAACCGTACCATGCGGCACTCATAAGTCGAACAGATACCGCTGTTGACTTACTCTCCGGTTGCCCTGAAATCGGGTCCGTAACACTTGGAATAATTGCGTTAACACGGGCTGCTGAGGCCGTTTCGCCGGTCCAGTGAATGGGCGAAAACACTTTGCCAGGTGCGATAGTTTCCGTGATGCGAAGCCGAAATATGCCGCTTCCGACTGAACTGCTAACCTCGACCAAATCGGCGGGACCAAGCCCCAGTTGATCAACGTCCTTCGGGTTCATTTCCAAATAGGGCTCTGCTAGGTGGGCCGATAAGCGAGGCGACAAACCGGATCGGGTCATGGTGTGCCACTGATCCCGATTTCTCCCTGTGTTCAACAGGAAAGGGTAGCGTTCTGATGGCTCTGCCTTGGGCGTACGATGGATGACGGGCACAAACCGCGCCTTGCCATCAGGATGAAAAAATTGCCCGTCACCGAAGAAGCGACCGTTAGCTTTCCGCGATGCCGTGGGCCACCGTGTCGGGCACATCGCATCATAATCTTCGTCGTTGATGTCCGAAAACCCGGCAATCTCAAAGTCCTTGCCAAATGAGACGGCAAGCGAGGACATGTTCGCGTATTCTCGAAAGATTTGCGCCGGAGATTCATAATTGAAAGCCTCTGTCCAGCCCATGCGGCGACCCACATCAGCCAAGATATCCCAATCAGCGCGCGCCTGTCCCGGAGGGGTCAGAACAGCACGTTGCCTGCTGATCGTGCGGTCAGAGTTGGTTACTGTGCCGCTTTTTTCGCCCCATCCCGCAGCTGGCAGCAAAACATCTGCGATGCGCGCAGTGTCTGTCTGGGCCGTCAGGTCACTCACAACGGTGAAGGGGCAGTTTTTGATCGCCGCCTTGACTCGATCGGCGTCCGGCATCGTAACCGCTGGATTGGTGTGGATGATCCAAAGTGCCTTGATCCGCCCATCTTCAACGGCGCGAAACATGTCAACAGCTTTGAGACCGTGCTTCTGCGGCATCTTGGGTGCGTTCCAGAATTTCTGGACGGCTGCGCGGTGGGCATCGTTTTCGATATCCAAATGGCAGGCCAGCATATTGGCTAGGCCACCAACCTCTCGACCACCCATGGCATTTGGCTGACCGGTTACCGAAAACGGCCCCATTCCTGGTCGTCCGATCCGACCAGTGGCCAGATGGCAATTCAGGATCGCGTTGACCTTGTCGGTTCCGCTAGAGGATTGGTTGACGCCTTGACTGAAGATCGTGACAACGCGCTCGATGCCAATCCACAGATCGCAAAAGGCTTCAATCTCATCTGAGGTAAGCCCCGTCTCGTCAGGATCGTCAAGCTGTGCCAGCTCGAGGGCTTCCGAGAATCCAACGCTGCGATCCAGAAAATCTGCGGCCACGTGCCCTGTCTGGTGAACTCTGCTCAGCAGGCGGTTGAACAGCGCGACGTCGCTGCCAGGTTGCAACGCCAGATGTAGATCGGCTTGATCGCAGCTTGCGGTTCGACGTGGGTCAATTACCACGATCTTTGTGCCACGCTTCCGCCGTGCGGCAATGACGCGCTGATAAAGAACAGGATGGCACCAAGCGAGGTTAGAACCAACCAGGACAACCAGATCAGCCTCATCCAGATCCTCATAGGTTCCAGGCACCGTGTCGGTGCCGAAAGCGCGTTTGTGACCAGCCACAGTTGAAGCCATACAAAGCCTCGAGTTGGTGTCGATATTCGCCGACCCAATGAAACCCTTCATCAACTTGTTGGCGACATAGTAGTCTTCGGTCAGCAACTGCCCCGAGACGTAGTATGCGACACTGTCGGAACCATGTTCGGCAATCGTTGACGAAAACCGATCTGCAACCAATTGCAGCGCATCGTGCCATTCTACATTCTGTCCAAACACACGCGGGGCCAACAGGCGGTTGTCCAAACCAACAGTTTCCCCCAATGACAAACCCTTTGAACACAGGCGACCGAAGTTCGCTGGATGGTTGGGATCGCCTTCGACGGTCAACCCCCCCGCACCATCCGGCCGAAGCAGAACGCCGCAGCCGACACCGCAATACGCGCAGGTCGAGCGAACTTCTGGCAAGCCGGTGCCGTCCATCAGGCTGCGCTCCGACGGGTCACCGCACTGTCATCCAAGAGGATTCGACCGTCTTCGATACGCACCGAATACGTTGCAATCCGCCCATCATCTGTGCCCTGGGCTTCGCCAGTGTTCAGGTCGAAAACCCAGTTGTGCAGGGGACACGTCACAGATTGCCCATGCACGATGCCATCGGACAATGGCCCGCCTTTGTGGGGGCAGCTGTTGGTGGCGGCGAAGACCTCGGCCTCGGCGGTGCGGAAGACCGCGATGCAGCCGATATGCGTCTTTACCAAACGCGCGCCACGCAGGGGGATGTCTTCGATATGTCCGATGTCGATCCAGCTCATTCCGCGGCCTCCAGTGTGAAATCTGCGATCGGCGCATAGGTCTGCGCCTTTTCCTTGACGTGTTCCGCCCACGGGTCCTTGCGGTAGATGCTTTGGGACAGTTCGAACCGTTCGACCAGAGCGGCACGGTTCTCCCGGTCCTCCACGACCTTAGCCTTGACCCAGTCCATGCCGACTTTTCCCAGCCATTTATACAAGCGGTCCAGATACTTGCCGCCCTCGCGATAGGCCTGGGTGACGGCCATCACGACCTCGATCGCTTCGTCTTCGGTTGGGACCTGACAGAGTAATTCAGTCTCTTTGACGTCCATACCGGCGGCTCCCCCTATGCTGATCTGGTACCCTGAATCCACGCAGACCACACCGATATCCTTGCAGGTCGCCTCGGCGCAGTTGCGCGGGCAACCCGACACCGCCAGTTTCAGCTTGTGCGGGGTCCACGACCCCCACAGGATTTTCTCAAGCTTGATACCCAGACCCGTGCTGTCCTGCGTGCCAAACCGGCAATGATCGGTGCCGACGCAGGTTTTAACCGTCCGCAGGCCTTTGGAATAGGCGTGGCCAGAGACCAGACCGGCCTGGTTCAGATCCGACCAGATGGCGGGTAGGTCCTCTCCTTTCACGCCGAGAAGGTCGATACGCTGACCGCCTGTAACCTTCACCGTCGGCACATCGTATTTGTCTGCCGCATCCGCAATGGCGCGCAATTCTTCGGGGTTGGTGATGCCACCCCACATGCGCGGCACGACGCTGAACGTGCCGTCCTTCTGGATATTGGCGTGTTTGCGTTCGTTGACGAAGCGGCTTTGCGGGTCGTCCTGATATTCCAGCGGCCAGTCGGCCAACAGGTAGTAGTTTGTTGCCGGGCGACAGACATGGCAGCCATTCGGCGTTGTCCAGCCCAGCTCCTGCCAGACGGCGGCCTGGCTCTTCAACTCCTGCCCTTTGATCAGTCGTCGCACATCCTCGTGGGTCAGGTCAGTGCAGCCGCAGATCGGTTGCGCCGCTGGCACTTGGAATTCATCACCCAGAGTGACCTGCAAAACTTGCTCAACCAGCCCCGTGCATGTCCCGCACGAGGCGCTGGCCTTGGTGCTTGCACGCACGGCGCCCAGATCGCTGGCACCCGCGTTGATCGCTTCGACAATGTCACCTTTGCATACGCCGTTGCAGCCGCAAATCTCCGCCTCAGGCGGCAATGCTGCAACGGCTGAAAGAGGGTCCGCGGTATCGCCCCCCTGATAGGCAAGCCCAAAGATCAGCGTCTCGCGCATGTCTTCAATGCTGGTGCGGTCCTTGATCAGGCCAAAGAACCAGCTGCCATCAGCGGTGTCGCCATACATGACGGCGCCAACCAGACGATCCTCTTCGATCACGAGGCGCTTGTAGACCCCGCGCGAGGGGTCGCGGAACACGATATCCTCGCGCCCCGGGCCATCGGCGAAATCCCCCGCGCTGAACAAGTCGCAACCGGTGACTTTCAGTTTGGTTGAGAGGGTTTTCTGCGCAAATGCAGCCTCTTCCTCCAACAACGCCTGCGCTGCGACCTTCGCCTGATCATAGAGCGGCGCGACAAGGCCAAAAACCGCCCCGTCATGTTCCACGCATTCGCCCACGGCGTAGACATCCGGGTCCGAGGTCAGCATCTGGTCATCCACATGGATTCCGCGCCCGGTGGCCAGACCAGCCTCTTGCGCCAGCGCCGTGTTCGGACGGATACCCACGGCCATGACCAGCAGATCACAGGGCAATTCGGTCCCGTCGTCCAGAAGCAGCGCGCGGACTTTGCCATCTTCCCCGAGGATTTCTTTCGAGTTCGCCTGCAGGCAAATCTTGATGCCTTTGTCTTCCAGCGATTTCTTCAGTAAATAACCCGCGGCTTCGTCCAACTGCCGCTCCATCAGGTGGCCCATGATATGTACGACGGTGACGTCAACTCCATGCGCTGCCATACCCGCTGCTGCCTCTAGGCCCAACAAACCACCGCCGATGACGACAACCTTGTTGCCCGAACCCATGCCCATCATCCGCTGGGTGTCTTCCAGATCGCGATAAGCGATCACGCCGTCCAGATCATGACCGGGCAGAGGTATGATGAACGGATTTGACCCTGTCGCAACAATCAGCTTGTCGTAGGGCACATGTCCGTTGACGCCCTCGACCACCTTCATCTCGCGGTCGATCTTGACCACCTGCTCGCCAAAGCGGCAGGTGATGCCGCGCTCGGCATACCAGGCGTCGTCATGGGTGACGATCTCTTCATAGGTTTTCTCGCCCGACAGAACCGGGCTAAGCATGATGCGGTTGTAGTTCCCGCGCGGCTCGGCGTTGAACAGGGTGATGTCGAACGCATCCGGCGCGGCGTCGGTCAGGTGTTCCAGCACCCGGCCCGAGGCCATACCTGCGCCAATGACAACAAGTCTTTGCTTCATGGGTTCACTCCGCTGCAATCGCCTTGGGGGCGGGTGTTTTGGGCTTGGCGCCGTGTTCGTATTCTTCGAGGAAATCGAGGACCTCCTGCCGGTAGGCGTAGTAATCCGGGTGCTCCAGCAGCGCTTTACGCGTCCTCGGGCGCGGCAGGTCGACCTTGGTGATCTTGCCGATCGTCGCCTGCGGGCCGTTGGTCATCATCACCACACGATCGGCCAGAAGGATCGCCTCATCCACGTCATGGGTCACACAGATCGCGGTGACCTTGGTGCGGGACCAGACCTCCATCAAGACTTCCTGCAATTCCCAGCGTGTGAGGCTGTCGAGCATCCCAAAGGGCTCATCCAGCAACAGCAGTTTGGGAGACAGGGCAAAGGCGCGGGCGATGCCGACGCGTTGCTTCATGCCGTTCGAGAGATCAGAGGCAGATTTGTCCATAGCATCGGCCAGACCGACGCGTTCCAGATAGTACTCCACCACGTCCTGCCGCTCGGCCATGCTGGCCTTGGGATAGACCTTGTCGACGCCAATCGCGACGTTTTCCTTGGCGGACAGCCATGGGAACAGATTGGGCGATTGGAACACCACCGCGCGTTCCGGGTCAGCCCCTTCGACGTGACGACCGTCCAGTTTGATCGCGCCTTTCGAGATGTCGTTCAGCCCAGCTGCCATAGTCAGAACCGTAGACTTTCCGCAGCCCGAGTGCCCGATCAGTGAGATGAACTCACCCTTGTCGATCTTTAGGTCGAAATCCTCGACCACGGTCAGGGGGCCTTTGGGCGTAGGATAAACCTTGTGCAACTGCGAGAAGTCGAGGAAACGGTTCTCGATCATCCCCTTTTGCGCCTCGGCCACCGCCGTTGGAACCCCGTGGATCGGGGTAACATCCGGCAGGATTCGAGAGCCTTCGACCTTGGCTTCGATCCCCACATCCATCAGGTATTTGGTGACGTCGGCACGGAGGCGTTTGAAGGTCTCATCGTTGTTCATTGCACCCCGGTCGCGCGGTCTCGGGATCGACACGCGGAACTCCTGCCCCAGCGTACCATCCGGGTTCAACGCAATGATACGGTCAGCCAGAATGATCGCCTCGTCGACATCGTTGGTGATGAGTACACAGGTCTTTTTGTCGGCCTCCCAGATATGTTCGATCTCATCTGCCAGATTGGCGCGGGTCAGCGCGTCAAGCGCCGACAAAGGCTCATCCAGCAGCAGAACTTCGGGGTTCATCGATAAGGCGCGCGCCACGTTGACCCTCTGGCGCATCCCGCCCGACAGTTCCGCCGGGCGGCGCGTAGCAGCATGGCTGAGGCCTACCATTTTCACATAATGTGCGACTTTCTCGGCTTTCTCGGCCTTGCTGAGGCCGGGGAAGACCGTATCCACCGCCAGCCCCACATTGCCGCTGACCGTCAGCCATGGCATCAGCGAGTAGTTCTGGAAGATCACGCCACGCTCAGGGCCGGGCCCCTTGATCGGAGTACCTTTGAACGTGACCTCGCCCTTGGTTGGCGTATCCAGACCGGCCATCAGGTTGATCAGGGTCGTCTTGCCAGTGCCCGAGAAGCCGAGGATCACCAGAAACTCACCCTCTTGCACGTCAAGGTCGATACCTTTCAGCACATCAGTGCGTGCGGTGCCTTCACCGAAGGATTTCGAGGCGTTCTTGAAGCTCAGAATGCTCATCTCGATCACCGGTTGTTCGTGAAGGTAAACAGGGATTGCAGCGCATACATCACTCGGTCCAGCAGGAAACCGATGATGCCGATGGTGAAGACCGCAACCATGATCTTGGCCAAGGAACTGGAGGAGCCGTTCTGGAACTCATCCCAAACAAACTTGCCCAGACCGGGGTTCTGCGCCAGCATTTCTGCCGCGATCAGAACCATCCAGCCAACACCCAGAGACAGACGTAGACCGGTGAAGATCAGCGGCAGTGCAGAGGGCAAAACCAGTTTGGTGATCTTGGTATAGGTGTTCATTTTCAACACCTTGGAGACGTTCACCAGGTCCTTGTCGATGGAGGCTACGCCCAGAGAAGTGTTGATAAGCGTGGGCCACAGCGAACACAAGGTGACGGTGATGGCCGAGATCAGGAAGGATTTCGCGAACCAGCCGTCATTGGTGACATAAACGGCCGAGACGATCATGGTTACAATCGGCAACCAGGCCAGGGGTGACACTGGTTTGAATATCTGGATCAACGGGTTCAGCGCGGCATTTGCGGTCGGGGACAGGCCCGCCGCGATACCAAGTGGGACCGCGATGACAGTGGCGATCAGAAACCCAAAGAACACAGTTTTGATCGAAGTCCAGATTTGCTGGTAATAGGTCGGAGCACCTGTGAATGCGACCTCTTTCACTTTCTCCGGCTGGCCGGCGTCAATGAATTTCTGATTGCGCTTCTCGACCATAGCCTCGAACTTCGCGCGTTTGGCCGCTTTGGCCTTGGCATCCTCGTTCAGGCTGACCATTTCCTCCCAAACCTGCGCCGGCCCCGGAACCGCGCCGAGAGAAGTCTGCACCTTGGGGGCCAAAGTTCCCCACAGCAACAAGAAGGCACAGATCGATAACAGCGGCACGATCAGCAACCGCCAGATCTCGGTCATCTGAGCGCGCGGGTTATCTCCGGCAGCGGCCTTCAGAACGGGAGTGGCCCAGCTGAGGCCCAGCACCTGGAACCATTTGTCGGCGGCGTTGATGCGGGTGAACAGGCGGGTGCGGCGCGCCTCTCGGGCGGCGTCTGCGTTGAATTCGGGATCGACCGTTGTCATCTGTTGTGTCCTTGCGATGGCGGGGCACTTTAGGGGTTCGCGCCCGACGAGGGCCGGGCGCGGCGTTTAAGGAACTAGCCTTGCACGTCGGAGCCGACGATCTTCTGCTCACCCTTCAGACCGATGGACAGGCTTTCGAGATAGGCATTGGGGGTACGGCCGTCATAGGCGATGCCGTCGATGATATCCTCGGACGGGGTCGGCGCTTTGTAGCCGTCACTCTCCCAAGGGAAGTCGGCCTCGTTCGCCAGCCCTTCTTCTACCAGCAGCCGCGCGGCTTCCAGGTAGATCTCGGGCTTGTAGACCGACTTGGCGACCTCGTCATACCAGCTGTCCGATTTAGCTTCCGGAATCTGACCCCAGCGGCGCATTTGCGTCAGGTACCAGATGGCGTCTGAGTAGAACGGGTAAGTCGCATTGTAGCGGAAGAACACGTTGAAATCCGGAACCTCGCGCTTGTCGCCCTTTTCATATTCAAACGTGCCGGTCATCGAGTTGGCGATCACGTCATAGTCCGCGCCTACGTATTCTGCACGGCTGAGGATTTCGACGGCCTCGGGTCGGTTTGCGTTGTCGTTTTCATCCAGCCACTGCGCGGCACGGATCAGGGCTTTGGTCACGGCCAGAGTGGTGTTCGGATACTCTTCGGCGAACTCGGCTGTGATGCCAAAGACCTTCTCTGGGTTGTTCTTCCAAAGTTCATAGTCGGTGATGACCGGAACGCCGATACCCTTGAACACGGCCTGCTGGTTCCAAGGCTCGCCCACGCAATAGCCGTAGATCGTACCGGCCTCCAAAGTGGCGGGCATCTGCGGCGGAGGTGTCACCGACAGGAAAACATCAGCACCAATCTGACCGGTCACGTTTTCAGGGCTGTAATAGCCCGGATGCAGACCACCGGCGGCCAGCCAATAGCGCAGCTCGTAGTTATGGGTCGAAACCGGAAAGACCATGCCCATGTTGAAGGGCTTGCCTTCGGATTTGTACTTTTCGACGACTGGGGCCAGAGCTTCGGCGCTGATCGGATGCTGGGGACGGCCGTCGTCCATCACCGGGATGTTTGGCTTCATCTCTTCCCAAATCTCGTTGGAGACGGTGATGCCGTTGCCGTTCAGATCCATTGAGAATGGCGTGATGATATGGGCTTCGGTCCCATAGCCGATGGTCGCGGCCAAAGGCTGTCCGGCCAACATATGTGCACCGTCCAACTGCCCGTCGATCACGCCATCCAACAGGACTTTCCAGTTCGCTTGTGCTTCCAACGTCACGAACAGGCCTTCGTCCAGAAAGTACCCATTCTCATAGGCGACAGCCAGCGGCGCCATGTCGGTCAGTTTGATAAAGCCAAAGGTCAGCTCGTCTTTTTCCAGTTCCAATTCGGCTAGTGCTGGAGACACAAGCGCCGTCGTCGCGGCGAGGCCCAAAAGAAGCTTTTTCATCTCGATCCCTTTCGGTTCAGCCCAACCCCTTGGGCAAACAAAAAAAGCCGCCGACACAGTCCGCCGGGAGGAGGTGGCGGATGGTCGAGCGGCTTTGCTCTTTTAAGGTGCCCTGGATTATGGGCGAATTCCGTCGGTAGGCGTCGTTGCCTTCCGATGCCCCGATTTAGTCAGTCGCGCAGCAGGACGTCATCAGTTTTCGGCGTTTTCACTCTGAAAATTCTGCAATGCAGCAAAAAGAGATGCTGCGGCGCAAAAAATTTGTGCAAACTTACCCCGCAGGCTCGAAAATGCGCCGATCGAAAAAGACATTCCGAGACAGAATCAGGCTTCCATTGGCAGAGGCAACCGCCGTCGACTCGGGCAGTGCCCCCTCCAGTTTCTCTGACGCGCCGGGGGTTTCAACGCCCAGCCCCTGCAACTCGCGACGATAAAGATCACTGCGAAAGACCTTGGCGGCTTGTCGTTCCGCAGTCCCGGCGTCCAGCCCGTTTCTTTGCGCCAATTGATGCGCGACCCATTTCGCCTGACTACGCCATGGGAAGGTGGCAGCGCCGTCAAAGAACTCGACAAACCCATCCACATGGCGTTGCTCGCCGCGGGCCGAGATCGTGAATTCGCCCATCAATGCACGGTCAATCAGTTCTGGTGAGACATTGAGGTAGGTTTTGCGCGATAGCATCTCGGACGCGGTTGTTCGGCTGTCCGTATTGGAAAGCCAGCGTCCCGCGCGCCAAACGGCCCGCATGAGGCTGCCAAGCACATGCGGCTCGGTCTCGGCCCAGTCGTTTCTGACTGCCAATACCTTTTCAGGTGCGCAGGTCCAGATCGCCTTACCGGGCAGTAGCAGTGCGCCGACATTATCATCTACGGCGAATGAGCCCCAAGGCTCGCCCACGCAGAAGGCATCGATCTCGCCTCCCGCAAGCGCCTGCGCCATCAGCGGTGGCGGGACGGTGCGGATTTCGACTTGTTTCGAGGCCAGTTCAGTTCCCGCAACCCAATAGCGCAGCAATTCGACATGCATTGAAAACGGGAAGGGCACGCCGAACACCAGAACGTCACCCGCCGCCTTTGCCAGTGCAGCCCCAGCCGCGGTGGCATCGGAGAAATCGAAGCCATAGCCCTGATCAGTCAAGCGCTCAGCCAGTTGCGTTCCAACACCAATTACGTTGCCATTCAAGGAAAGGACAGACACTGCGGATAGCGGTGTCGCAATGCCACCAAGACCCAAAGCCATCGCTACGGGGACAGGCGATAGCAGATGTGCCGCATCCACATGTCCAAAAGCCAGCATGTCACGCAGAGAGGACCATGACGGGGCCGGACGCAGATCCAGCGAGATGCCTTCAGCATGGTCGAACCCCATCTCGCGCGCAACGATCAACGGGGCGGCGTCGACAAGCGGCATATACGCGACGGGCAGTGTCACAGTTCTCATGACAACAACCCCGAAGCAGTCACCAAGGCTTCGGCCACATCGGCGACACGGCGGTTTTGGTTCATCGCGGTTTTTCGCAGTAACGCATAGGCTTCCTCTTCCGAGATGCTCTTGGCTTTCATCAGCAAGCCCTTTGCTCGGTCAATCACTTTGCGCTCTTCCAACGCACGGCGGGTTTCCGCCAGCTCGGTCCGCATCTGGCGCAGTACCTGAAACCGGGCGATTGCGGTATCGATCACAGGTTTGATCCGTTCGGCGCGCAAACCATCGACCACATAGGCCGATACTCCGGCCTCAACGGCGGCTTTCGCTAACCCGCCCGCCGCACCGGAGACGAACATAGCCACGGGACGCTCCAACGGGCCCGAAGCAACGGTCAGTTCTTCCAGCATATCGCGCGAGGGATTGTCGATATCGATCAGGACAATGTCTGGACTATGCATTGCAATTTTGCGTGCCAAGCCAGAGACGCTGCCGATCACAGAAACATCGACGTCTCCAGCCTCTTTCAAGGCATCTACAATTGCAAAAGCACGTTCTTGATTTTGCTCGACGACAACGACAGTCAGGTGTTGTTTCATGCAGACTCAACTGAGCTCAAGCCTCAGTGATCGCAATTCCAAGGTTGTCAAATACCTCATTGGGCCAACGGTTCGCCCAAATTATCATCTGTTTTTTGCATTTAGCGGAATGTCTGCACAGATTTTCTACATACCATCAGAGAAATCTGCCTTGCGCGCCGCCGTGGCGCATTCGATTTAGGTGAACCGTCTACCGCGCAAGATCGCCATCGACAAAAGTGGGGCCAACACGGCCGACAGCTAGGTTCAGGACTCGTTGTTGTTTCATGGCCAGAATATGACAGTGGCGGCGAGAGCGATGGCGGAGAGGAATACCTTTGGGCACCTGTCAT
>NZ_JBQFYL010000023.1:0-40037 GCF_056541465.1 Ruegeria sp. AH12
AGTTGTAAGCTTTGAGCTTGGATTTACGCGAGTGCGTTTCTGGCTTTGTTGCGTTAGCTCACAACCGATCCCTACTGAAACATATCGGCAGAGATCGCTGCGTACCAATTCTCGGATTCTTCATATGTCGTCTTGCGCAGTGCGGTGTTTTCGCCGACCTGGCTGATAAAGCCATCAACGCGAGCGATTTTTTCCTCTGTTGCTTCATACGTCGCCCCGACTTTCACGCCATCGTTCACAGCGATCAAAGACCAGCAGGTATTTGCATATCTCGGGGGGAATATACGTGATCCGGTCAGCGCACCGCGCACAGCGTTGGCACAGACCTTGGCCTGCGAATTGGCGGAAAAACCGGATTTTGGCATGTCGCCCTGCTGGCTGGCATCGCCCAATACATAGACATCCGGATCGGTTTTTGAGGACATGTCAGCAGAGTTCACCGGTGCCCAACGGCCATCTGTTACACCTGCAAGCTCGGCGATCCGTCCGGCTTTCATGGCGGGAATGACGTTGCAGACATCTACAGCCATTTCCTCACCATCAATCGTCAGCGTCATTTGATCCGGGTCAACCGAGACCTTTCCGCCGCCAAAATCTTCGCCAATCCAGTCGATCATGCCCGGATAGTGCGAAGCCCAACCATCTTCAAACAGCGCCATTTTTGAGAATTTTGGTTTGGGGTCTGCGATGACAATTTTAGCCGTCGGGTTGGTGGTCTTCAGGACATGTGCCACCATGGAGATGCGTTCATAAGGTCCGGGTGGGCAGCGATAAGGATTTGGCGGCGCGACCATCGCATATACCCCACCTTCGGGCATGTTTTCGATCTGCGCGCGCAAAAGCTGGGACTGTGATCCAGCCTCGTAGGCATGAGGCATTTTGTTCTGTGCCGACAGGGTCCAGCCAGTGACGGACCCCTCGACAAAATCAATGCCCGGGGCCAGGATCAGTTTATCATAAGGCAGAACTTCGCCTCCGGCCAAAGTCACGGTCTTACCGGCCCGATCAACCGCAATGGCCCAGTCATGGACAACGTTAATGCCGTAATTTGCGGCAAGCGCACCATAGGTGTGCCCGATATCCTCGATCGATTTCAGGCCGCCGATGTAGAGGTTAGAGAAGAAGCAGCTGAAATAAACCTGTGATGGTTCGACCAGGGTGACATCAATCGCCCCATTGCTGTCCTTGGCGATGTACCGGGCGGCCGTGGCCCCACCTGCCCCGCCACCGATCACGACAGCACGGGGTTTCCCAGTGCCCTGCGCCAACACTGCCGGCGCTGACAGAACACCTGTCGTGGCACCCAGAAACTTGCGTCTACTCCATGTCATCTGCATCCCTCCCTGCGGCGATGTCACTCAAACGAGTTAAAATACGCCGCTAATGCTGCTATTTCCTCGTCGTTCAGACGCCCGGCCATCATCTGCATGATTGGATGCTCACGCTGTTTGGTCTTATAGGCCAGCATGGCATCGACAAAGGTTTCCGGATCAAGTCCGACGATCTGCGGAATACCTTTGGCGTCGGCATTCGACTGATGGCAGGTAACGCATTCCGCCGACAGATATTCACCCAGCTCGACATCTCCCTCTTCGGTGCCTGCCTGCAGCGCAGTACCCGGCAACGCGCCCAAACAGGCGCAAACCGTCAAGGCAGCATTCGTCAACTTGGTTGCACAGCTGTTAAGCATCCCACGCTTGCAAAATCTGTGTGCAATCAGAACCACAACTTTCGTCGGCATCTTCATATGACCGAGATCGCGCGGCTGTCGGTATAGATTGCGCCGTCATCATCGAACCAGCTGAAGGTAAAGATACCTGGGCCTGGGACAATCGACCGAAACTCGAAAAACGGGTTTGTTGAAATACCGGGTCCGATATCGAGATCAATGACCAGCTCGCCTTCGAACTCACAACGAAAGCGGTGAATGATCGACCGAGGGATTGGTTGACCATCGGGATCAAGGCGCTGGCCGGATTCCATGCGGTGGGTAATCAGGGTCTTGATCGTTATCACGTCTCCTGCGCGGGCCTCTTTTGGCAGCTTGACGCGGGTTTTGACGCCTGTGGCCATCTCAAAACTCCCCCATCATGCACACCCGCCGACAACCACCGAGACAGCCCGCGTGTCTTGACGCACGCTGCCATCCGGCAAACGCGCCAAAGCCAGAACCTCTTGTGATTGGCCCAGACGCATTCGTGTCGAAATGGATTGCGCCCCGGCCAAAGGCCCGTACCGCGCCCTGAGAACCGGAAAAACCGGGTTGCCGGGTGCGATCAACATAACCTCTTCCGCGTCAGGCGCGTTGATAGTCACCGGCACGCGATAGCCGTCCTCGGCAACGGGTTCCATATCGATGGAGACATCACTGTTTTCTACCGGGGCCTCACCGACAAAACCGGCAATCAGTTCCTCAAGCGTGGTTACATTTGGCAGAGCCACCAAATTCTGGGCGCGCCCTGGCAAGGCAAGGCACATCAAAGCCCCAAGGCTCACCTGCATTGCATCGCGCCGTCTTAAGGACATTGCGGCCCTTTCTTGTTGGTCTGGCACCGATGTTACCTGCGCCATTGCCGTTCGGATATATAACAAATCCGTGAGCCTTCGCATACTTAAGTCGCGGTCGCGCCTCAGACTGCAAGGTTGAGAAACGCAACCCGACGTTGCAAGCTGTCGTCAAGACCCGCATCTGCGGACGGAGGAAGAATGTCAGACACGCTGCCCTCGGCGAAAGCCAGCCCCGGTCTCGCTGTCCGCGAGCTGAGCTTTCACTATGGTGCCAAGACAGCGTTAGAGGCTGTCTCATTCGACGTTGCACCGGGCACGTTCTGCGCTCTTCTCGGGCCAAACGGGGCCGGAAAATCGACGCTGGTGTCTCTGCTGACGCGGCTTTTGGTGACACCTGACGGTGAAATCAGTGTTGCGGGCCATAACCTGCGTCAGGCTCCGCGCAACGCGCTGGCAAAACTAGGCGTGGTCTTTCAGCAGCCAACGCTGGATCTGGGCCTGACGGTACGCCAGAACATGACCTATTTCGCCGCGTTGCATGGGCTGCCACGATCAGAAGTTCCCGCCCGTATCGACGCAGCGCTGGACCGGCTGAACATGCGTGAACGCGCAGGTGAACGCGTGCGAGATCTGAACGGTGGGCATCGCCGCCGCATGGAACTGGCCCGCGCTTTGCTGCACGAACCGTCGGTGCTGCTGCTGGACGAGCCGACCGTGGGGCTGGATGCAGCGGCGCGACACTCAATCACCGACCATGTGCACAATCTGGCAGCGCAAGGTCTTTGCGTCTTGTGGGCCACACATCTGACCGATGAAGTGCGCGACGATGATCAATTGCTGGTGCTGCATCTTGGTCAAATCCTTGCTAGCGGGCAGACCGGTGACCTGCGCGGGGATCAAACCCTTTCCGATTGGTTTTTGTCCCAGACCGAGGTTCCAGCATGAGCGGTTTTTGGGGTGTCGCACGCGCCATAATCGGGCGCGAGTTTCTGCGTTTCATCCATCAGCGCGAACGCTTTCTCGCCGCCTTGGTTCGTCCGATGGTGTGGCTTTTGATCTTTGCGGCTGGGTTCCGCGCGGCTCTCGGCCTGTCGATCATCCCGCCATATCAAACCTACATTACCTATGAAACCTATATCGTACCGGGCCTCTGCGCGATGGTTTTGCTGTTCAACGGGATGCAGAGTTCTCTCAGCCTTGTTTATGATCGCGAGATGGGCTCGATGCGCTTGCTTTTGACCAGTTCGTTCCCGCGGTGGTGGCTGTTGTTCTGCCGTCTGCTGGGGTCAACGGCGATCTCAATCCTGCAAGTCTATACATTTCTGGCACTGGCCGCGTTGTTCGGGATTGTCCTGCCCCTGCCCGGCTATGTTGCGGTCCTGCCGGGGCTGGTTCTAGGTGGTCTGATGCTGGGCGCGCTGGGGCTGGTGCTGTCCAGTTTCATCAAACAGCTAGAGAACTTTGCCGGTGTGATGAACTTTGTCATCTTCCCTATGTTCTTCCTGTCCTCCGCGCTCTATCCGTTGTGGAAAATGGCCGAAAGCTCCCCTTTGTTGCGCGATATTTGCGCGCTCAACCCTTTCACCCATGTGGTCGAACTTATCCGGTTTCTGCTTTACCTGCAGATCAATTGGGGCGCGTTGCTCTGGGTTCTGGCATCGACCGCCGTGCTGTGCACGATCGCCGTTTGGGGATATGATCCGGCCCGTGGTCTGATGAAGCGGAAATCATGACGGCCGAGCCAAATCCAGCCAAGCGCAGCCTGCTTTTGAAGACCCGTTTGGGCCTTGGCGCGGTTGTGCTTGGATCGGGCACTTTGCTGACGGCGGCTATCCTCTATTTCGGGATGCAGACAGTTGCCAGCCGTTTGGAAACGGCGCTGGCCTCGGAAACCCGCATGGCGCGCTATGCTGCGCTGTCCACCCAAGCCGCCACCTTTCTTGTGATCGCAACCGAGTCAGTTCAGACCGGCCAAACCGTCGAAACCCGAATTGACCGCCTGTCCCCGATCCGGGACCAGATCGGGACTACGTTTCTGCAGCTTCGGTCTGATGTGGAAGAGGCCGTTGCCGCCGTTCAATCCCTTGGGTTGGATGAGCAATCCCGGTACGGCACGCAATCTCTTGGGCTAGCCAGAATGGAGGCACTGCTGGCCAATACGCTGGACGGCCTTGCAGATGCCAACGCCGATCAGGCGCGGTTACGCGCCCATATCGACTCGTTCGCGTCCGCCTTTGATCCCTTGCTCAGTCAGGCCGTGAACACTGAGGTTCTGTTTCGCAATGCGATATTGGCCGGGATCGAAAAGACCCGTCTGACTTTGACTTGGGTTGCGCTTGCACTTGCCCTGTTTGCCCTGCTCAGCACAGCCTGGTTCTACTTCGGCCTGGTGCGACCACAGTTCTCGCGGTTGGACCGGTTGCGCAAAGCAGCGGTTCAGGTTGGCAAATCCGAGTTTGCCATTTCTCTGCCAGCAACCCGCAATGATGAAATCGGCCAGCTATACGGTGAAACCAACCGTATGGCGGCGGCGCTGAAACACCGTCAGGATGAGGTTGAGGCAGAATGGGCCCGGTTGAACGAGACCATCGCCCAGCGAACGCGGGAGCTGAGTGCAGCAAATGAAACCCTGTCCAAGATCGATGAAAACCGGCGTCGTTTCTTTGCAGATATCAGCCACGAACTGCGCACGCCTTTAACGGTCATCATGATGGAATCCCAGATTGGTCAGAGGGACAGTCAGACCGCGCCCGAGGCGTTGGCCACGATTGAAAACAGTGCCGCAAAACTGAACCAGCGGATTGACGATTTGCTGCGTGTCGCACGGTCTGAAACCGGGGAACTTGCATTGGAACCCGCCAACATTGCGCTGCAAGACCTGATGCAGACAGTTGTGAATGACATCCAGCCTGAGATCGACAACGCCAATATGCAACTCGAAACGGACGAGTTTCCGGATTGTGCGGTGCAGTGCGATCCTAACTGGATGCGTCAGGTCTTGCTTAGCTTGCTGCGCAACGCGATCCGACATGCACGCGACGGTAAGGCGTTATCCATTTCGGGTCATGTCGCGGATGAAGTCGTTCAGATAGAGCTAACGGATAACGGCCCGGGCATTTCTAAAAACGATCAGAGCCAGATCTTTGAACGGTTTGTTCAGGGCGGGGCGGCAAACAGTCAGGGGTTTGGCGTGGGGCTGGCGCTGGCCCGATGGGTCGTTGAGGCTCATGGTGGCACGATCTCAATAGGCAGCCCTGTCCCGCGTAACACAGCGTTAGGCGCCAATGCCGGTACAAATGTCTGCATTCGATTACCACTGGCAGAGGCTTAGAGTATCCTTATGGCCCCCAGACTACTGATCATAGACGACGATCCCAAAATCACCTCGGCCCTTGTCCGGGGCCTGTCACTGCATGGCTATTCTGCCGAGGCTGAAAACCGTGCCGATCAGGGGTTAGAGCGCTTGAAAAGCGGCGCGTTCTCAGGCGCGATTGTGGATGTGATGCTTGGGGCGGATAGCGGTGTTGAACTGGTACGGGCGGCGCGCCTGGCCGGTGTTGCGATCCCCATATTGATGTTGTCGGCGCTTTCCGATGTTGACCACCGCGCCGCCGGGCTTGAGGCCGGGGCCGATGATTACGTGGTGAAGCCGTTCAGCTTTGACGAGCTTGTCGCCCGGTTGCAGGTCCAGGAACAACGCGTACTCTCTCAACGTCCGGATCCGGCACGAATTTCGACGCGAGACAGAACCCTAGCAGTCCGTGAGACAAGCATCGCACTGACCGAACGCGAGTTCGATCTGCTTCTGCTGCTCAACAGCAAAGCCGGCTCACCCATCTCACGAGGTGAGCTGTTTGACACGCTCTGGTCGCGCGAAGGGTCCAGTAACGAGAATGTGGTTGATGTCTACATTGGGTATCTGCGAAAAAAATTGGAAACCGATGATTTTGGATTTGAAATCAAAACGATACGCAATCGGGGATTTTGCCTTCAGGGGGTTGCACCATTGTCAGATGACGTCTGAGTACCGACCAAAGTCTAACTCCTTCTTATGAATTAAGAGTCGCACGCACGCATGGGACCTGCCACATTGAGTTTCAGGACATCTTTGGAGGAGGACCCCGATATGGCTTGGAACAAACCTGTTATCCGCGAGATCGAATGCGGCATGGAAATCAACATGTACGGCCCCGATCATGACGATGAGCGTGGTGGCGGCCTGATCTGATAAGCCACAAGCGCCAACACGGATGACGTTGCGCGCAATAATACTTGGGGCCGCTGCTGGCGGCGGCCTTCCGCAATGGAACTGCGGATGTGAAAACTGCAATCTGGCACGAAGTGGAGTGATCCCCGCGCAAACGCAATCGTCGCTCGCTGTGTCCCCCGATGGCCAGAATTGGGCCATTCTCAATGCCTCACCAGATATTCGAATGCAGCTGGGCAATACGCCTCACCTGTTTCCGACAGGGTTGCGAGAGATGCCAATTCAATCGGTGTTGGTGACCAATGGCGATATCGACCATGTGGCGGGTCTGCTCACGTTGCGCGAAATGCAGCCCTTTGTGCTGTTCGCAACCCCGAGCATTCATGATGTTGTTGCGGATAACCCGATTTTCGATGCCCTGAACGCTTCAGTCGTGAAGCGCGCGCCGATCTCTTTGAATGAGCCTTTTGAGCTGATCTCGGGTCTGGAGGCCACGTTGTTCCCAGTTCCCGGCAAAGTGCCTCTATACCTCGAAGGGGAACATGTTCAGACGGATTTGGTGGGCGAACAAACCGTCGGTGTGGCGCTGAGTGCGCAGGGCAAGACGGCCTATTACATCCCAGGCTGCGCCGCTTTGACGCCCGAGCTGCGCACGCAGCTGGACGGGGCTGACCTTCTGTTTTTCGACGGCACGCTCTGGCAGGATGATGAGATGGTGCGGGCCGGGTTGGGCCAGAAAACGGGCAAGCGAATGGGGCATATGTCGATGGACGGCCCCGATGGTTCGATCGCCAGTTTCGAGAATATGCAGATCGGACGGAAAGTCTTCGTCCATATGAACAACACCAATCCGGTTCTGCGCCCCGATAGCAACGAGAACGCAATGGCGAAGGCCAAAGGCTGGACGATAGGCCAAGATGGAATGGAGATCACGCTATGACCCAAAGCCGCGAAGAATTCGAAGTCCGGCTGCGCCAGATCGGAGCTGAGCGATATCATGACCTGCATCCGTTCCATCATCGTCTGCATGGCGGCCAATGCACGCCCGATGAGGTGCGCGCCTGGGTAATCAACCGCTATTACTATCAGCACTCCATCCCGATGAAGGACGCGGCTTTCATGTCCCGCGTCGAGGATCCGGCGCTACGCCGGGCCTGGCGGTCGCGAATCGAGGATCACGACGGCACAAATGACAACGAAGGTGGCATCCAACGCTGGCTGCGACTGGCCGAGGCGGTCGGGCTGGACCCGGACTATGTCGCCTCCTGCGAGGGCGTATTGCCTGCTACCAAATTCGCGGTGGATGCCTATGTGCGATATGTCCGCGAAAAGACCTTGCTGGAGGCGGTTGCCGCCTCGCTCACCGAACTTTTTGCGCCCAAGATCCACGCCAACAGGATCGAAGGCCTGCTTCGGCATTACGAATTTGCGGATGACAGTTCCCTGTCTTACTTCCGCAACCGCCTGAAGGAAGCCCCCAAGGACGTGGCCTTCGGTCTGGCGTGGGTGTTGGATCATGCCGACACTGAAGAAAAGCAGGACGCGGCGACCAAAGCACTGATATTCAAGACAGATGTCCTCTGGTCGCAGCTGGATGCCTTGTGGGGGGCCTATGTCGAACCTGCCAGAATCCCTCCGGGTGCCTGGAAGCCGGACACCGGCCTGCTGATGCGGCGGGCGTCGTGATGTTGGCGCAGGAGGTCCCTTCACTCCCGCGGGGCGTCCGCGTCCAATACGATTCCGTGCGCGAGAAATGGGTTCTGCTGGCACCGGAACGGGCTGTGACGCTGGATCAGATCGGACATGCGATTTTGAACGAGGTTGACGGCCAGCGCAGCTTTGGCCAGATCACGGCGATATTGTCCGAGAAATACAGCGCGCCGGAAGAACAGATTGCCGAAGACAGTTCCGGCTTTCTGGATGCCCTGCGGGCGCGGCGTTTTCTGGATGTGATTTGATGCAGGCAAAGGCCCCGCCCCCAATTGCCATGCTGGCCGAGTTGACGCATCGGTGCCCGCTGTCCTGCCCCTATTGTTCCAACCCCGTCGAGATGGCCAAGCTCGATAGCGAGTTGGACACCGAAACCTGGGCGCGGGTGTTCAGAGAAGCGGCGGCGCTTGGTGTTTTGCAGCTGCATCTGTCAGGCGGCGAGCCTGCCTCGCGCCGGGATCTGGTCGCACTGGTCGAGGCTGCGCGCGAGGCTGGGTTATACACCAACCTGATCACTTCGGCGATCGGGCTGTCTGAACGCCGCCTGCATGAGCTGGACGAGGCCGGTCTGGACCATATCCAACTTTCTCTTCAAGGCACCGACGCCGTGATGGCGGATAAGGTGGGCGGTTACCGGGGCGGGTTTGACCGCAAGATGAAGACGGTCGGGTGGATCAAACAGATCGGATTTCCGCTGACCCTGAATTTCGTCCTGCACCGTCACAATGCGCACCAACTGCCACGGGCGCTGGAACTGGCGCAGGAGATGGGCGCGCGGAGGATCGAGGTTGCAACGGTTCAGTTCCACGGCTGGGCCTTGAAGAACCGCGACGCCTTGATGCCCACGCGGGAGCAGGCGCAGGACGTCACGCAACAGGTGACAGAAGCCCGCAAAGCGCTGAAAGGGCAGTTGGTCATTGATTACGTCCCGGCGGATTACCACGACGACTATCCCAAGCGTTGCATGGGCGGTTGGGGCACCACCGGATTGAACGTCGCGCCCGACGGTCAGGTTCTGCCCTGCCACGCTGCCCAGTCCATTCCACATCTGACCTTTGACCGCGTGCAAGACAAACCGCTGGCGGATATCTGGTACCATGGCAGCGCGTTCAACGCCTATCGCGGAACCGAGTGGATGTCGGACCCGTGCAAAAGCTGCGAACGCAAAACCATCGATTTCGGGGGCTGCCGCTGTCAGGCCATGGCCGTGATCGGAGATGCAAGTGCGACCGATCCGGTTTGCATCAAATCGCCCCATCATCAGGCGTTGCAGGATCAGGCGAATGACCATGCCGCCAAAGCGGATGCGCCTTTTATCTACCGTGTCGCCGCCGGCGCGACCACCGAACCTGCGGAATAGCCCCTACCCTAGAACAGCCCCGTTCGGGCCGGGTGTCAGGTTGAGTATCCGGTTGGAGAGGCGCTGCGCCTCGGGGCTCGAATGGGTCACGAACAGGGTGGCCGGGCGGTGCTGCGCGATCAGAGCCTCGGTCAGGGTCAACATCGTTTCGGCTGTTTCGGCGTCCAGAGAGACAAAGGGCTCGTCCATAATCAGGAACTCCGGCTGCCCGGCAAAGGCGCGCGCCAGCGACAGCCTGCGCTGCTGACCCAGTGACAATTGGCCGGGAAACAGATCCCCCTTTCCTGCCAAGCCAACGTCAGACAGAGCGGCTTCGGCATCAGCGCGTGACAATTCGCAATGGATCAGCGTCAGATTGTCCAATGCCGAACGCCACGGCAGCAAGGTTGGTTCCTGAAACACGATCGCCAGCCGATCCGGCCGCGCGATCTGGCCGTCAAAGTCGGGATCAATCCCCGCCACCACCCGCAACAGCGTCGTCTTTCCGATGCCGGACGGTCCGGTCAGCGCAACCGTTTCCCCGGCTGCGATGTCAAAAGAGATCGGGCCCAACACGGCATCATGTCCAAAGTGCTTTTGCCGGATGTCGATCTGGATCATGCGGCTCTCCAGCGTCGGGCTTTGCGTTCCCACGGCTGCAGAACCAGCCACTCAACAACCAGCATGACCGCGATGAAGGAGAACGCATAAACCAGCACCATCGCCACATCAAAAAGCTGAAAATACAGATGGATTTGAAACCCGACGCCGGAGGAGCGTCCGAGGAACTCGACCACCAGCACGATCTTCCAGATCAGAGAGAGGCCCGACCGCGCAGCCGCCGCGATGAACGGGGCAAGCTGTGGCAGGATCACATGGCGCAGTCGCGTTTGCCACGGCATCCGGTAGACCTGCGCCATCGCATCTAGATCGGGGCTTAAGGCCCTGCCCCCTTCGCGGAGGATCGTGGCGACATTGGGGATTTTGTTCAGCGTCACGGCGGTGATCGCTGCAGCCTCGGTCAGCCCGATCCAGAGATAGCAGAGCACGATCAGAACCAATGCGGGCAGGTTCAGGAAGATCACCAGCCAGGGGTCGAGCCAGCGGTTAAGAGCGTCCGACCGCCCCATCGACAGGCCAATAATCGTGCCCAAGGTCATCGCCAACGCAAACGCCCAGATCACCCGCAACAGGGTTGCGCCAAGGCTGCGCAGCAATTCTCCGGAAGCAAGCTCCTGCTGGAACCGGGGGATCAGGTCCCAAGGCTGCGGCAGAATCTGGGGGTCTGCGGTCAGCGAGGCGGCAACAATCCACAACGCCACGAGGCCCGCGATGGAAAAAAGCGGCGTGAGGCGCGTGTCTTGCATGAAACCCTATTCCACGTCAGCAAACAGACCTTGTGGCACTGTTGTCGCATCGCCCACAAGCTCAGCCCCGCCCAGTTCGGCCATCAGTTCCAGCATCTTGTTGGCGGCGGCGGCGTCAACGGGGCTGCGTTCAGGAATACCAGCAATCCAATCGGTCTTGAGCTGTTCGAACTGCGCATCGGACTTGGCGTTCATGCGAGGCCGGATCGCCTCCCAGGCCTCGGGTGAGTTGACCAGCAGGTCCTTGGCCTCGCGGCTGGCCGCGAAGAGGCTTTGTGCAAGCTCTGGGTTTTCGTTCAGAAAGCTCTCTTTCAGGTAGTACCCCAGCAGCGGCGTATCGGTGTCGAGCCCCAAAGCTCGTCCGGCCTCCTCCACCGAGATCAGCTCTCTCATACCCGACGCTTTCATCTTGGCCAGAAAGTGCCAGAAGTTGATCGCCCCGGCGTAATCGCCGCCAAGCGCGGATTTGAAGATCAGGGGCGGCGCGCCAAAGACCTGTTCGGTATCCACTTTCAAATCCATCCCATATTCCTGCGCCGCATAGGCGCGCAGGATCAGCCAGGATTTATCCAGCGGGCCACCGGCGATGCCGATCTTGCCGCCCGCCAGGTCCTTCAAACTGGTCGCAGGGCTGTCGGCGGGCACAACCACGCCGCCCACAGCTTTGGAATACGGGATGAAGACGTAATCCTTGCCAGCCGCCCTTTGCCGCGCGACCCAGATCCAGTCGGCCACGGCCAGATCGGCCTCGTCACCTTCGACCGCGATGCGGGTTGCGCCATTGTCGGCAAAGGGTTGGACATCAAGGACAAAGCCATGTTTCTGGTCCAGACCGTTCTGGCGAATGGTCTCAAGCTCCCAATTCACCGTTCCGATCTTGAGCACCGCGGCCCGAACGGTCGGCAGGGTTTCTGCCGCCAAAGCGCCCGCGGCGAGCGCAAGGACAAAGCAGGCGGAAAACAGTTTGATCATGGCTTCATCCAGTTCATCTGCTATTCCGCCTTACGGCTAACTTCGTTCAGGTCTTTGTCCAGTTTGATATCGAACTGGTTGCCGCCTTTGCAGATCACATCATCCAGATCATAGCCGTCGTCTTCGACCTCGATATCATCCGGGTCCATCTGGCATTCGATGGAAGCAAGATAGGCTTCGATCTTGCCAACGGTTTCCGCATCAATCTCTTCGGCGAAGGCCGGGGCTGCGATAAGTCCGGCGATCATCAAAACTCCAAGCTTTTTCATCATACGATCCTTTCTCTATTGAATGCTGACGGTGATACGTTGCGAGTCACCCGTGGACCCGGGGATGCGAATTTCATGGCTGCCGGGTTTGATGGCGATAAACGACAATTCAGCGACGCCAGCCTTGTCGAACTCGATGCTGTCCACCGCCATCGGGCGGATTTCGATCTTGTTGATGACGATCTCGTTCATCCAGATCGCGCGGAAAAACGAGGGCCCTTCGATGGCCAGCTCTGCTGAGCCATCCGCCGTAATCTCAAGCTTGTAATAGGCACCGGATTGCAGGACCACATCCTCACCCAGCGGTTGCCCCGACGCGAGTGTGAGCGCGATGGTCTCACCGCGGTTGCACTTTGCCAAAAGTCCGGCAAACCCCAGATCATCGCAAAGCGGGGCCGCCGAGATTGGCCCGCCTATAAGTGCGACGCATGCTGCAATCAAAAATCTCTTCATTCCCGTCCCTCCCAGAACTTCAGTCAATAGTCACCACGCCCCAGGGCTGCTGACCGACCTGTACCGATTTGATCGCCTTCTCAGAGGCCACATCGATGATGGTGATGTCGTTTGAGTTGCCATTTGTGGTCAGCAAGTATTTTTCATCAGGCGTAAAATCGAGTTGCCAGACCCTCTGCCCCACAAGGATATAGTCCAACACTTCAAGGCTTTGCGCGTCCACAACGGCAACCCGGTTTGCGGGTCCCAAAGCGACAAACAGACGCTTGCCATCCGAGGTCACCTTTGCACCCACCGGCTGCAGCCATTCCGGCTGCACACCGGGCACCTCAAAGCTGATCTTGCCAACAACTGTGGGAGTGCCATCCTCGGCGATGTCCATGACCGAGACCGTGCCGCCAATTTCCGAGGTGACGAACAGGCGTTTGCCATCCGCCGTGTACTGGGCGTAGCGCGGGCGCTGGTCGACCAGAACGTTGTGCTTGATCGTATAGTCTTCGGTGGAAATGAAATGCGCCATATTCGTGGTCTCGGACGTGTTGACCACAAACTTTGCATCCGGGCTCATCCCCATGCCTTCGGGTTCGACGCCAACCGGCACTTCGGCCAGAATGGTGCGGGTTTCGGTATCCGTCACCGTCACCAGATTGTCGTCCTCATTGGCGATATAGAGCCGCTTGCCCGACGGTTCGAGGATGAAGAGCTCCGGGTCCGGCCCAGAGGGCAGGCTAGGCAATTCTTCATAGGTCGAGGTATCGAAGACCCTGACGATGTTGTCATCGGAGGCGCAAACATACAGCTTGCTGCCATCCGGGCTGACGGTGATGCCGCGTGGGCGGTTGCCGCCCGGAAACTCAGTGATCACTTCCCAGGTTTCGGTATCAACCACCGTGATAGTATTTCCGCGTTCGTTCGAAACAAAAGCTTTGCCCGCCAGCGTGGGGCCCGAGGCAAGCGCGGCAAAGGCAACGGTCAACAGTAGTTGTTTCATCAAAACCTCCGGTTATTCAAATGCCTGACAGCTGGCTTCCGCCCGATCCAGACCTAACGTATCCAGCGGTGAGACCTGATGCAGGAACCCATCCTGCGGACTGACACTGACGGTGATCGAGCCATCGTACAAAAGGATCGGCTGGCGCAGCTGCCCGTTCCAATTGCGGAACGTCACTTTCTGCCCCTTGAAAGCCGCTAGCTCGAATTCGTCCGACAGGGCGTAGTCGCGTACCCCGTCAGGCTCGGCTGTGCTAGCGCGGGTTACGGCCTCGCCAATCACGCGCAGGGCCAGCCAGGTGTTGTAATCCTCGGGGCGGGCATAGCGGCCTGTCAGGTCCTCGAAACGGGTCTGGAACTGGGTCGCGCCCCATGCCTCATGCGCGCCATGGAAGGTTGTTGGGCGCAGGCCGCCCGAGCCCATCACCGGGCGCGGAGTCCAAAGGTGGTAAGACAGGTAGCGCCCGAAATAGTCGGTTTCGTCCGCGGCGATCACTACATCATGGTCCCGCACATCCTGCGTATCCAGCGGCAATTGACGCTGAACCAGAACATGGCCGGAATCTGTCCGCCGCGAGCCTCCGGTATCCGCAAAGGTCCGATCTTCGGTGATCTTTGCCCCAAACTTGGTCGCCGCGCGGCGATAGGCGTCGGCAAGTTTGACATCTTCGGGATTGGAACCGGCCAACAGGAACCAATCACCCCATTTTTTCCAGACCGCAAACTGCGCAACAGCATCAGCCTTCATGGCCCGAGACGGCGCGATATGGAGCAGGTTGCCCCGGCAATTTGCATCTCGCAACTCGATATCAGGGGCTGTGACATTGAAGACCAGCGCCCCCGCCTCTGCCGCCTTATCCGTCAGCTGCAGAACATCAGGAGCATCTGCCAAAAGAACGATCAGGCGCACCCCGTCGGCTAGGATTTGATCCATCGCGGCGTCAGCCTCTTCCGGGGGAACGGCGACAGAAGTAGTCTCATAGGTATGGCCCAGAAATCCGCCTGTTGTGCCGTTGTCCTCATCCCCAAGTGCGGCGCCTGCAAAGCCCAGATCGTCGGGTGTCAAGTCATATCGCGAAATCGGCAGAAGTGACGGGTAGTCAATCCGCAGCACCACAGCTTTCACGTCAATTGCCGCCGCGGTCACGGCAGACACACACCAAAGAAGTGCCGCAAGCAGCGACAGCACGCGAATATTCAAGATGTCCTCCCGTTGCCTGAACGTTCGGGATCAGGCTGAATCATCAAGGGCGAAACGCCCGAAAAACGGAACCGATACTTTTGGCCGTGTTGTAAAACAAAGCCTATCAGCTTCATTATTAAGCTCGATTCTTATTTTATAAGAATGCGCGTATGCGGTTGATCTTGCTATGGTTTCCCGCGGCTTTCTGCAGTTTTTCCGAAGTGGCCACGGTTGGCCGCTTTGGTGTTTTCGGGTGCCAGTTTTGATGCTTGTCACGCCATGCAGAAGCCAGGTCAATCAAACGCTCAGCGTATTCAGGGAGGACATTGAATGAATCGACGCACTCTTCTGGCGGCAATCGCCGCGCTACTGGTTCCGGCCATGGTTCTGGCCCATGGACCGACCCGGCAGAAAGTCACTTTGACCGCCGAGATCGCTGCCTCGCCCGAGGAAGTCTGGGCGGTTGTCGGAAACTTCGATGACATGTCATGGCACCCTGCCGTATTTGCAACCGAAGGCAACGGCGGCAATGCGATTGACGCGACCCGGTTGCTGACGCTCGGCCAGGAAGGCGGGCCGACGATTGACGAAGTTCTGTATAAGTACAGCGACGAGAAGATGAGCTATTCCTACCGGATCACCGAGGTCGCGGTTGAGGTGCTGCCGGTCACCAACTACTCATCGCATCTGACGGTGAAACCACGTGACGGGGGTGGATCGATCGTCGAATGGCGCGGCGCGTTTTATCGCGGTTATCCAAACAATGATCCACCAGCCGAATTGAATGATGAAGCCGCAATCGCCGCCGTTACCGGCGTATATCAGGCCGGACTCGATGCCTTGGTCGAGCGTTTTGGTGAGGCAAGCTAGCCGCTCATTGATTTTAGTCATGTCGCTCTCTGCTGGCCCGGCGCTGGCAGAGTCGGCATTCATCACCTGCCAAAACGGTGAAGAACTCAGCCGGATAGATTTGGTCGAAATGCAGGAAACGGCCCGCTGGCCCCTGCTCGGCAAACCTGCGGGTGTGGCCGTTGGGCGGGACAGAACGCTGTTCACCGTGTCACCGGACAGCAAAACAGTGCAGCGCTTGTCTGCTGAGACAGGCGAGACGCTAGCGCGGGTCACTTTAGAAGGCGGACCAATCGGCATCGCACTGGATCAGCAGCGCGGGCGGCTTTTTGTCTCGGACTGGTACAACGCCCGCCTTTGGGTGCTGGACATCGAAACCCTTGACGTTCTGTCCAAGCTGCCGACCGGTGCCGCCCCTGCTGGAATAGCGATTTCATCAGATGGACGGTATGTGGTGTCGGCTGACAAAGAGGCGGATCAGGTTTCGGGTTTTGATGCTGAAACCCTTCAGCCGCTGCACAGCATATCCGTTGGCACCCGTCCCTTTGGATTGCGCTTTGCGCCGGATGGCCGGCTGTTTGTCGGCAATGTCGGCAGCAATGATGTCAGCGTGGTTGATGTCGAAACCGGCGTGGTTATCGCGACAGTACCGGTTGGCGAACGCCCATATGGAATAGCCTTTGCCCAAGGTCGCGCATTTGTCACGAACCAATACGCCAATACGCTCAGCGTTATCTCTTTGGACACGCTGGAGCATGAAGCGCTGATCGAGGTCGGAGAATACCCGGAAGGCATTGATGCAACGGCGGATGAGGACCTTTTGGTCATCGCAAACTGGTTCGAAAACACCGTCAGCATCGTGGACCCGAAGGCGCTCAATGTGATAGAAACGATAGAAACCTGCGATGGGCCGCGCGCCTTTGGCAGATTTCTGCAAGGAGGAAGACAATGAAGGCTTCTCACCTGATTGCAGTTCTGTTCTGTCTGCTGGCCGCTCCGGCCTGGGCATCGAACGAGGCATGGGAGAATGTCCGCGCGCTGCTTTATGGCGACCGGGAGATGCAGAACGGGGACGCATTGATCGCAATTGATGCGCCCTATCGCACGCCGGACGATGCGCGGGCTGAGTTGGCGGCACAGGTTGTGGCGCCAAGGGGCACGAAGGTGGCCAAAGTAACCTTGGTGCTGGATGAAAACCCGATGCCGGTTTCCGCAGTGTTCGAACTGGAAGAACCACTGCCCAGTTTCTACTTCGACGTGACCATGCGCGTGAATGGCCCGACCCCGATGCATGTCATTGCTGAAACAACAGATGGCCGTCTTTGGGTGTCGGAAACCTTTGTCAAAACATCCGGTCTTGGGGCGTGCGCCGCACCACCCGGCACTGACCCGAAACTCGCGCTAGAAAACCTGGGAACGATGGAGGCCGAACTGGTTGGCCGCGTGCCCTCGCTGGATACACTGACGCGCTTGTCCAATCTGGGTGCGGATCGCGCCAACAAGATGGACCTGAACATCGATCATCCGTCGCATTCCGGGATGCAGATGGACCAGATTTCATTGCTGTTCATCCCGATGCGATATGTGGAAACCGTGGATATCGATCTTGATGGTGCGGGTTATATTCAAATGACAGGATCAATTTCACTGTCCGAAAACCCTCGGGTCGGCATATCCGTTCCAAGCCGGGCGCAAGCGGTGGATGTGACCATGACCGACACGGATGGCACAGTCAGCCATCTGCATAAGAAACTCGCAGGCTTCTAAATCAACCCCCTCCGGTAACTGGTTGGCCCGGGGCGGGTTCAACCCGTTCCAGCGGATAGCCCCATAAGGCCCAGCCATCGGTGCCTTCGGGGAACCAATAGACGTTAGTATATCCCCATTCGATTGCGCGTCGGGCGGCATTCCAGCTCATCCAGCAGTCTTCCAGGCAAAAGAACACAACGCCATGATTGATGTCGCTGTTGGTGCTGGCCTCCAATCCGGATTGAAAATAGTCAGCCGTAACATCGGCAATTGCGCCATAGCCGACATTCGGCAACCAGAGTGTTCCGGGAATGCTGTCACGTGGCTTGTCCCGCCAGATCGTGCCTTTTGGCAGGTTCGCCGGTTTGGGTGGCTGGGGCAATACGTCGATAAATGCGGCACTCTGATCTTGCCACAGGCTGTGGGCTTCTTCCGGGCCGATGGTAGTGCCACCGGTGATCTGATCTGGCACCGGCGCACGATAGTGGTCCATGCGGTAGTCGCTTGGCTCGGGTACTGTCTGCGCTACCGCCCTGGTCGACATCAGCACAAAGGCCACGACGGCGCGCATCATTGCGACAGATCCAGCACCTCGGTTCCCAGATCATTCACAAGCGGCACGCCGGCTTCGGCCAATACGGCGTTGATTTCATCTTGGTTACGGCGGATCTGAGAATTCAGTTGCCGCTGCCAGACCTTCTCACCCTGTCGCACACCCATGGTGATGCGGTAGAACAGACGTGGCGGCAGCTCTTCGTTGACCAGGGGGATCACCTTGAAATCCGGGTAATCTGCCTTGACCAATGGCCCGCCCAACGGACCCCATAGGATGGCGGCATCAATCTCGCCCGATTGCAGGTCATTCAGCATATCTGTGGCAGGGCTTTCAACGCGGCGGTCGACGAACAGATTGTAGGGCTTGGCCTGCCCGATCAACCCGTTCCGCGCCATATGCGCCGCCGGGGGTGTACCCGCCACAATTCCGATCTTACGCCCTTTGAGCGCCGGATCGTTCAGCGTGTCGACCTGAGCCAGATCGCTGTCCACCGGCACGATCAATGCATAGGCCGAGGTGTAGTAATGGTTGGTGTTCTGCACCAGCTCATGCCCTTGCGCATAGCCGATCACAACATCACAGCGTTTGGCAGCCAAAGTGTTTCGAATGAAGCCCGTCGCTTGCGGAAACCAGACATATTGCACGGGCAGATTTAGTTTTGCGGCAATTAGCTCGGCCAGCTGGTTTTCATACCCCGATCCATCGTCGGACGACATAGGATAGTTGGCCGGATCCGCGCAAACGCGAAAGGCCGTTTTGGAAACCAAATCCGATGTTTGCGCCTGTACGGGCTGCGCCTGACCCGCCCAGACGCAAAACCCTGTCAGAACAAGGCAGGCCTTAGCCCATGCACGCATTTTCGTCCTCGCGAATCACGTCTGATTTTGCCTCTTTCTTGGGCGGGCGACCACGCGGGATCGCACCCGACCCGTGGGCTTTCAAATATACATAGATGTCATCCAAAAAGCACATCACATTTGGGTTGTCGCCAAAGCCCGGCATCACCGAGTTCTCGGCGGCGTTCACGACCTGGCGGCCGTTGGTGACGACATCCACGAAGTCGTAATAATCCATATCCAACGCCGACTCTTTCAGTGCGGGCGCATAGGTCGAACCTTCGCCATCCGGACCATGACAGACGTGGCATTCCGCGTGATAACGCCGGAAGCCTGAAAACGTCATCCAGTCCACGGTTCCATCCTCGGCCACGTTGAAAGTGGGGACATCGTCTTCGGTGTAGTACCGACCGTCCTCGGAATACGAGACCGCCAGATTGTCAGCAACCGCAGCAATGGGAAGGCAGGACACAAGAACAGATGCCAGAAGACGTACAGAGTGGTTCATGGAAAGCTCGTTTCTTTGCAGGTGAAAGACCGGCGCGATCCGTCTGGGCCGCGCCGGTCAGTACTTTGGCTTAGTTCGGCAGTGCGAACACGGTCAGCTGACCGCCCAGCGCGGTATAGTCGCTAAGCGCGGCATAGCCGCCAACAGCACCTAGACCATCATTCGGGTTGGTCAAACCAGCCGCCAGACCAATACCGGCCCAGCCACCAACACCCGACAGGATGCCGATGTACTGCTTGCCACCCTGCTCATAGGTCATCACGTTGCCGATGATGCCGGATGGTGTTTTGAACTTGTACAGTTCCTCACCGGTTTCCGCATGAACGGCCTTCAGATAGCCTTCGAGCGTGCCGTAGAAGACCACGTCACCCGCCGTTGCCAGAGCACCGGACCAGACCGAGAACTGCTCGGGCAGCGACCACTTGATCGTTCCGTCGGTGTTGTCCCAAGCGATGAAGTTCCCCATGCCACCATGGCTGTCGGGTGCCGGATACATCGCCAGCGTCGCGCCCACGTAGGGCTGACCTGCGGTGTAAGACACGCGGAACGGTTCATAGTCCATACATACGTGGTTGGTCGGCACGTACATCAGCTGAGTCTTCGGCGAATAGGCTGCAGGCTGTTGGTCTTTGGTGCCCAGAGCCGCGGGGCAGATACCGGTCGAGTTTACATCCTCGCCGTTCTGTTCCGTCGAATACTGCGCAACCACAGCCGGACGACCATAGGTTTCGCTGTTGGGGTCCATGTCGACGCCTGTTGTCCAGTTCACAACAGGATCGAACTTTTCGGCGACCAGCAGTTCACCCGTGACGCGGTCCATGGTGTATCCCAGACCGTTGCGGTCGAAATGGGTCAGGAGCTTGCGCTCAGTGCCATCAATTTCTTGTTCCGTCAGGATCATTTCATTGATGCCGTCATAGTCCCATTCGTCATGCGGCGTCATCTGGTAGAACCAGCGTGCCATGCCGGTGTCGATATCCCGCGCCATGATGGTCATGGACCAGCGGTTGTCGCCCGGACGCTGTGCCGGGTTCCAGGTCGACGGGTTACCCGTGCCATAGTACATCAGGTTCTCGTCCAGATCGGCAGAATACCAGCCCCATGTGGTGCCGCCACCGATCTTCCACTGATCGCCTTCCCAGGTGTTTGTACCCGAGTCCGCGCCCACCGGTTCACCAAGATGCGTGGTCTTTTCCGGATCGACCAGAATGTCCGAATCCGGCCCCATGGAATAGGCCCGCCAGACTTGTTCGCCCGAGTTCATGTCATAGGCCGTGACCGACCCGCGCACACCGAACTCACCGCCCGAGATGCCGACAATCACCTTGTCTTTGATGGGCAGCACAGTGGCTGTATTGGTTTCACCAATCGCCGGGTCGCCATTCTGAACTTCCCAGACAACGTCACCGGAGTTTGCATCCAGTGCCACAACCTTGGTATCCGCCTGATGCAGGAAGATCTTGCCATCCGCATAGGCCACACCACGGTTCACGGTGTCACAGCACATCACAGGAATCACGTCCGGGTCCTGCTTGGGCTCATACTTCCAGACGATCTTGCCGTCATTGGCCAGGTCCAGAGCATAAACAATGTTCGGGAACGGCGTGTGAACATACATCATGTCGCCGATTACCAGCGGCGAACCCTCGTGCCCGCGCAGAACGCCGGTCGAGAAGGTCCACGCCACCTGCAGATCGCCAACGTTGTCCGCGTTGATCTGATCCAATTCGGAATAGCGCTGATTTTTGTAGTCACCCGTCTGGATCGCCCATTGTTTCGAGTTCTCCATCTGAGCAATCAGGTCGTCATTGGCATAAGCCGCAGTGGCCAGCGCAATGGCGATCCCGGAGGTCCAAAGCGATAGATTCTTCATTCAATCTCCTCCCTTTCGTGCAGCGATCTCGCTGCATTGCAACACCTCACCCAGGTCGGATTGCGGTGTCTGTTAATGCGCGCCCAGACCGGTCCTCTTCCGGTCACTCAGACGGGCGAGCAATACGATCTCTTACGACCCGGGGTCCTCAAAGGTCGCAAGATATGCGATGATGTTGGTCCGGTCGTCCTCCTTGCGCAGCCCGGCAAAGGTCATCTTGATCCCCTTTGCGTAGTCGCGTGGTTTGGTCAGAAACGCGTCCAGTTCTTCGGGTGTCCAGACCAACCCTTCTTCCGACAGCGAAACCAGCACCGGCGAATAACCAAACCCTTCAACGGTTGCGGCCTGACGGCCAACGATACCGTTCAGCATAGGCCCCACCTTGTTTTCAGCCCCTTCACCCACGGCGTGGCAGGCCTTGCACTTGCGGAAAACCTTCTCGCCCGCTTCGGGATCGCCTTCGGCACTTGCAAATGCGGGTGCGAGCATGAGGCAGGTTGCTGCGAATACCGTTCTGAACACTATCATTCTTTCCTTGCTGTTTTCATTGGCTGAGACGTTCGGCGTGCCATTCGACATGGTCACGCGCAAAGCTGTTCACGAAAAAATAAGAATGGTCATACCCTTCCTGAATTCTGATCTGTCCGGGTTGGCGGCGCTTGGCCATCATGTTGGCCAAAGCTTCGGGTTTGAGCAGATCAAGGAACTGGTCATCCGCCCCCTGGTCGATCAACAGATCACCCTTCCAGCCGTGTTCTTCGAGCAGCAGGGTGGCGTCATGCGAGACCCAGGTGTTTTCGTCGTCGCCCAGATAGCTGCTGAGTTGTTTGCGGCCCCAATCCGAACGTGTCGGGTGGGCAATCGGCGCAAATGCGGAAAGAGATCCGAATTTGTCGGCGTTCCGGATCGCAATCGTAATCGCCCCGTGGCCGCCCATGGAATGACCAGTGATCCCGTGACGATCCTGAACCGGGAAGTTCTTGAGAACAATGTCGCGCAGCTCGTCCACGATGTAGTCATACATCCTGAAATGCGACCGCCAGGGATCTCGGGTGGCGTTCACGTAGAACCCTGCTCCCTGCCCCAGATCATAGGCATCGTCATCGGCGACGTTGTCGCCGCGCGGCGAAGTATCGGGAAACACAACCGCGACACCGTAGTCGGCCGCCGCTTCTTGGAACCCACCTTTGGTCATCGCGTTCTCGTGGGTGCAGGTCAACCCTGACAAGTACCACAGGACCGGCACTGGACCGGTCTTTGCCTGAGGCGGCAGATAGATTGCAAAGGTCATCTCGCAATCACATGTCTCGGACGGATGGGAATAGACAGTTTGCTCTCCTCCGAAACTGCGGTTTTGCGAGATGACCTTCAGATCCATGTCAGTACTCCACTACCGCACGGATCGATTTGCCTTCGTGCATCAGGTCAAAGCCGTGGTTGATCTCATCAAGTGACAGCTTGTGCGTGATCATGGGGTCGATCTCGATCTTGCCGTCCATGTACCAGTCAACGATTTTCGGGACATCCGTCCGGCCCTTGGCCCCGCCAAACGCAGTGCCGCGCCAGGACCGGCCAGTGACCAGTTGGAAAGGACGGGTCGAAATCTCGGCACCAGCCGGGGCCACACCGATGATGATGCTTTCACCCCAGCCTTTATGCGCGCATTCCAACGCGGTGCGCATCACGCCCACATTGCCTGTGGCATCAAATGTATAATCCGCGCCACCACCGGTCAGCTCGACCAGATGCGCCACGAGATCGCCACTGACTTTCGAGGGGTTCACAAAATCGGTCATACCGAAATGGGTTGCCATATCGGCCTTGCTGTCATTCAAATCGACACCAACGACCTGATCACAACCCGCCATCCGGCAGCCCTGAATGACGTTCAGGCCAATTCCGCCCAGACCAAAAACCACACAGCGCGATCCGATCTCGACCTTGGCGGTGTTGATCACGGCGCCGATGCCGGTAGTAACCCCACAGCCGATATAACAGATCTTGTCGAACGGCGCGTCCTTACGCACCTTGGCCAGCGCGATCTCGGGTACCACCGTATGATTGGCGAAAGTCGAACATCCCATATAGTGATGGATCGGCGTGCCATCCAACATGCTGAAGCGGGTCGTGCCATCCGGCAGCAAGCCAGCCCCCTGCGTGGCGCGCACTTTCTGACACAGGTTTGTTTTAGGGTTCAGACAGTATTCACATTCGCGGCATTCAGGGGTGTAAAGCGGGATCACGTGGTCCCCGACCTCTAGGCTGGTGACACCTTCGCCAACCTCCAAAACAACTCCGGCACCCTCATGACCCAGAATCGCAGGAAAAATTCCTTCGGGGTCATCGCCCGAACGGGTGAACTCATCCGTATGGCATAAACCGGTCGCCTTAACCTCAATCAGGACTTCGCCTGCTTTCGGGCCATCCAGCTCAACCTCCATGATTTCCAAAGGTTGGCCTGCCGCCACAGCAACCGCCGCACGTGTTCTCATTTCTGTCTGTCCTCCCTAGCGCCGGAATCATTCTCAGACCGGCTGCTTGGGTCGAGTATGAGGGCCAGCCCCATGGTCAAACAATTAAGACAATGGTGTGTATTGGGTTGAATGGACTTAGCGCGCAGATTTCATGCATAGTATCCGCGTGGAGGAGAGCTTCGATGTCGAACGGCAAGCTAATTGTCATGGCTTTGGCCTGGCTCGGCGCGGCTGGACCGGGTGTCGCGGCGGATTTTTCTGATCCAACCTGGCCGTGTATTCAGCGCAAGGTCACGGATTTGTCGCTTGGCCTGATGTGGCCACACCAGATCACCGAGGCGGAGCCTTCTGAACACAGTGCCGATATCGATGAAATTGCTGGGCTGCTGGCGCTTCGGCGGATCGAACTGGACGACCTGCAGCCTCAGGTCGCCGAATTTGCCGCCCGCCACAATGGGGACCCGGATGTACTGGGGCTGGTGTTCCAGCATGTTTTTGACACCTTGTCGAAACGTCGCAAACATATCATCGCCGGGATCGGAGAGTTTTCGTTGAACCAGATCGACATGGCCGAAAAGATTGATCTGGCCCGTGTGGAAATGGAACAGGCCTTGTCCGTCGACCCGCCGGATTACGACCGCGTTGACGCGCTAGAGGAGCAGCTGGATTGGGACCAGCTGATCTATTCAGACCGCCAGCGCTCGATCACCTATCTCTGCGAAACGCCCCAAATCCTCGAGCGTCGCCTGTTTGCAATCTCGCAAATGCTTCAGCAGTTGACATCGGACCAAGGGTAAAGCACCGACCAAGACGCACAGGAGGGATTTATGAGACCCTTACTGATCATCTTACTGGCTCTCGCGCCGCTCTCAGCCTATGGCCAATCCCCGCTGAGCGGGGTTGATATGACGCTGCCCAAGATGACCGAAGCGCAGATGACCCGCGCCGAGGTTATCGCCCGGCTCGACGCCACCACAGCCGACACCCCCGCCGATTTCACTAGGGTCTGGTTGAACAATCTGGACCTGTCCGGGCTGGATTTCAGCAATGCAATCCTACGTGCAACATCATTAAACGGCGCAGATTTGTCCGGCTCAACTCTGGACGGCGCGATTTTGAGCCAATCGTGGATGATAGGCGCAAACCTTTCCGGCGCATCGCTTGTTGGGGCTGAGTTGTTTCAGACCCAGCTGGGCAAAGCCGACCTAAGCGACGCTGACTTCACAAATGCCAGAACCGCCGCCGATTTCACTAAGGCAAACCTAACCCGAGCGATATTCAAAGGGGCAGATTTCTCGGCTGATATGCGCAATCAATCCATGGGGCTTATGCGCGGTGTCCTGACCTCGGCGCAAGGCGTAGATGTGGATTTCACCAACGCGCAAATGTCCCGCGCCGATCTGGAATTTGCCAAACTGCCCAACGCGAATTTCACCGGCGCAGACATGTCGATGACAACACTTGGCGGAGCAGACCTGACAGGCGCCACCTTGTCCGGCGCAAATTTTACTAATGCCGATCTAACCGCGACCCGGTTAACGGATGTTCAAGGCGCAGATCAGGCCAATCTGGACGCCGCGAAGAACCTGAACCGTGCCATTCGCTGACGCATCTATTCCCATTCCAATTCGGTAAACGCAATCGTTGCGTTGCGTGGATTGTAAGCCTCGAACAATTCCCATTGTCCGGCTTCCCCTTGTGCGATTGTCTCGACTGCATCGCCCATGCGCTCACCGCTGTCGATTGCCGCACGAGTATCGGTTTCGAGCACTTCCAGATAGCGCACCATGTCTTCAGCGCCTTCGGGCCAGGCCAGGATAGGCCCACCATGGCCGGGTACGATTTGGGTCACATCCAGTCCGGTCAGCCGTTTCAAAACGCGCTGCCAACCGATCAACTGGCCATCCAGGGCCGGGGTATGCCGGTGAAATACAAGATCGCCCGTGAACATGACGCCGGAGTTTACGTCCATCACCGTCAGGTCATTCCCAGTATGCGCTCTGGGCCAGGCCCGCAGGATCAGTTTACGCGCACCCAGATCAATCTCTTCTTCGGTCTCAACGGCAAGGTCGACATTGATTGGTCCAACACCCACATAGGCGCTGGCTCCGATCACAGCACTCAGGCTTTCGACGTAGTTGCCCAGCCGGTCCAGCAGCGCCCTCTCCAGCCCCGCATGGCCAACAACCTCTGCCCCCGCAAGAGTCAGAGGCCCCGCCCCAAGCGTATGATCGGGGTGCATGTGGGTCAAAATAACGTGACTGACGGGTTTGTCCGTCTCCGCGCGAATGGCACGCCAGATGGCCTCTCCCATCCAGGGGGCGGTTCCCGTATCAATCACGGCAACACTGTCCTGGCCGATGACAAAGCCGATATTCGACACATCCCCCAGATTGTCTGCATTGGGTTCTTCAATCCGGCCGCGATGCACGAAAAGACCGGGCGCGGCTTCTTCGAATTCCAGTGTCCGACCAATGAGTTGGCAAATGGGATTACCGCTGTGCTCGTCGGAAAGCGGTGGAGGCATCATCTGCAATCTCTGTTCGCAACCGGCCTGAGACACAGCTTCGTAGCCCGGCAAAAGCTGCTCTCTGCAGGGCTCGGTCGCAGCCTGCGCGCATATCAAAATCACGGCTTCGAACATGGTAATCCTCCGCCTTGAAGACTGACACAGATCGGTGCCAGAACCACACCGCCTTTCGTCGGCATGTATTCTATTGGCGTTTTATGGCATATTCTACGGCACCGGTTGCCGGAGGAGATAGCATGGCCAGAGCAATAGCACCCGCAGCGATCCTTTCACTTGCGCTTTCCTTGCCCGCATGGGCGGAACAGCCGATCAAGAATCCGCTTGTTGACAGCGAAACCTGGCAAGAACTGCAATATGATGTGGTGGGCGACGCCCAGATCGGAAACGCCGACCTGCTGCTTGCGCTGGATGCCCCCTATCGCGCACACGATGCTGCGACAGTACCCATCGTTCTAAAACAGCTTGATCCCAATGCCCAGATATCCGCCGCAACGGTAGTAATCGACGAAAACCCAGCCCCGATTGCGGGCGTCTTCACCTTTTCACCAGCCATGGGTGAATTGGATTTCGAGATGCGGGTCCGCGTGAACCAATATTCGAATATTCGTGTGATCGCAGAAACGCCAGAGGGGCTTCATATGACGGGCCGCTTTGTCAAAGCCTCAGGCGGCTGCTCGGCCCCGGCCAGCAAGGACCCTGAGGTCGCGCTGGCGTCGATGGGAAAAATGAAGCTGCGCAGCTTTGGGCAAGAGGCGCAGATTTCGACACCGCGCCGCGAAGCGCAGATCATGATCCGCCACCCGAACTATTCCGGCCTGCAACGCGATCAGGTCACGCAACTGTTCATTCCTGCGCATTTCATTGACCATATTGAGGTCTGGCAGGGGGAAGAGCTGTTGTTCACCATGGACGGCGGCATTTCGATCTCGGAAAATCCCGCCTTCCGGTTTGCCTATGACGACAATGGTTCGACCATGTTGACGGTCAAGGCGACGGATACCGAAGGCAACATCTTCGAGAAAGACCTCCCCAAAGCCGCGGCCAGCTGATCGGCGCCAGCGGTTAATTCAGAAACAGACAACTTCGGCCTCGGCCTGCGCCCGGCGCAGGTCAGCCACCATGTTTTCGGCAAGCACTGCGCTTTTGAAAAACGCCATGCGCTCGCCCCCGACCCGGCGCATCGACAGGACAGTTTCCGCCTGTTCGTATTGCTCATAAGGCAGGATCGAGGCGATCAGATCAATCGAACACGAGCACCGATCCAGCATCTCGCGCGTTTGGCCATTGGTGACCATACAGGCAAACACGTAATCCGCGCGCGCTGCGGTCGGGTAGTCGTTCAGTCTGTCTGCAACGCTCTGTGCGGACGCAATGGTCGGCACTGTCAGACAAGCAGTAATCAGGGCCGCAACGGTCGTGCGGCCCCGTTCCCTTATTTGGCCAGAGGCTGTCATTCACGAACCTCCTGCAATCCTTCAAACTGCATTTCTGATCGGTAAACAGCAGCACCCCCGCCCTCGGGCACAGCTTCTGCCACAAGGCTCAGATACCACCCCGGAACCTCTTCTGACACGGTGACGCTAAGGACAAGATTCCCGAATCCTAGCATGCGGTCCCGGTTTGAATCCTCGGCAAAAGGACGCATCAGGATGGTCTGCACGGGAATGGTTTTACCGTCGATCACTGCCTCGCCCTCAACAACTTCGGCGGGTTGGATCAGAGCATCCTTGACGCGGTTTCGGATGTAAAACGGACTTCCACCGGCGGACTCGGCCATATCCCGGATGGCACTTTCATAAAATACCATGATCATCGGATTGCCGACGCTGGCCGGGAAAACACCCAGCGCCCGGTGTTTGTTGTCCTTGCGAAACTCCAGATGCGCCATTTCGGTCCCATCGTCCTTAAAACTGAGCGCAATGTCACCGGTATCCCGTTCTGCCGTATCGGGCCTAAGCCGGTTTGTAACGGTGCGCTGATAAACAAGTTCCTTGTCGCGGGCGATGGTGTCCAGAACGCCATTTTGGAAAAGCAAATCATAGGCCTGCTCGGCATCAAGCGACGCAGCGGATGCCGGATTCAAACTCAAAATCGAAATTGCCAGCCCGCTAAGAAACATTCTCATGATTTTGTCCTCCCATGGATGAGAGTATGGGCTAATCGCCCCATGTCACCGCCGACTTTTGTCGGTGTTTGATGCCTGAGTGGCCCACCGCGCGCTGAATCTTCCAGATGATCAACGACCGAAGCCGTTGCAGCTTCACCGGTTTCGTCATAACCGAAATCTCATGCCGCAATCCGTCTTGACGCAAAGCTTCGCTGCGATCAGCCGTAATCAGAATTGCAGGTACCTGAACCTGCGTCATCTCTCGGATCTGGCGAATGGCGTTTACACCGGTTTCTCCGTCATCCAGTTGATAATCGGCCAGAATGATGTCCGGGGGCATCCCTATATCTTCGACGAATTGCATTGCTTCCTGCGGCGACCGGGCTGGCAGAACGCTTGCCCCATTCTGTTCCAGCCACTGCGTTGTTCCAAACAGAACATCGCGGTCGTTTTCGATCACCAAAACGATGAAGTCCAAAGGCACATCGCCCGCATTCGCCAAAAGATCCAACGGTTCAACGGCACTTTGCGCCGCTTCGACCCTGTCCATTTCGATGCTGAACACAGATCCGATACCGGGTTTGGACCGAAGCGATAGCTTGTGACCCAATAGCCGGCAGGCGCGGTCCACTACTGACAACCCCAATCCCATACCAGAACCAAATGGAACGTTTTCGGCCCGTGTGAATTCTTCGAACACACGCTCCTGATCCTTGCGTGCAATACCGATGCCTGTATCCCAGACTTGCAAAACAACCTTGTCGCCTCGCCTGCGGCACCCCACCAAAACCCGGCCTCCGGGCTCGGTATACTGGATGGCATTCACCACCAGATTCTGTATCGACCGTAAAAGATAAACCGAGTCAGAGTTCACGATTTCCGAACACAAAACCACGTCAAGCTGGACATTCTTGTTCTCGGCAACCAGCGTCTGATCTCCTTGTATCCCGGCAATCATCGAAGCAAGGCTGACATCCGTCGGGGAAACCGTATCCGGATCGGCCGTATCCAACCGCGAGATATCCAGCAACGAATGCAACAGCTGTTCGGCAGATCCGAATGCGCCGTCCAGCCGCTCCATCATCTCGTGGAACTCGGTCTCTCGCGTGATCTCCAACAGGGTCGAGATCATGAGTTTTGCCGCATTGATCGGCTGCAGCAGGTCGTGGCTCGCCGCTGCAAGAAACCGTGTCTTGGAAGAAACCGCAGCTTCAGCGCGTTCCTTTGCGATCCGCAGCGCCTCTTCCACCCGTGCCTTTTCTTCGTATTCCTGCACAAGCTTGCCGTTGGCATGGGTCAGTTCCGCTGTGCGTTCCATAACCCGATTTTCCAGCGTCTCGGTCGCGCGCGCCTCAAGCGTTACGTCTTTTAGCTCGACGAGAAAGCCACCGTCCGGCAGTTGGTTGACCTGTATGTCCAACACACGGTCCGAACCATCGCGCACGCGTTTGCGCAGCCAGCCTCGACTTTTAAGCTGGTTTTGCCACTCACCGATCTTGAGCTCATCATCTGCCTTGATCAGCCCCCGCGCGCGCATCAGATCCAGAACAGTCTGCACAGATGTATTTCCCTGCAGCACAGATAGCGGCAGGTTCAGAATTTCCCGGAACCGCGGATTGTGCATCATGATCTGGGCATCGGAAGAAAAGGTGCAAACGCCCGAGCTCATGTTTTGAAAAACCGCCTGAAGGTAATCTTCTTGCCGGTCGATCAGAGTTTCTTTTTCGTCGCGATTCCGCCGGACAACTGACGTGATGTCTGTGAGCAAAATGACCACGTTCTGAGGGGATGTGTGTTGCGCGCTGAATTGATACCAACGGTCGCCGCGCAATTCGATCACGTCACTGGACACCATGCCCGTGTGACAGTTGCGCTCTAGCGTATCCAGCATATTCGATATGCCATTGTCGGACGAGACAAATTCAGGGCTGTTCTGCACCAGCAGAAAGAACCGCCCCAGGCTGAGACCAGGCCGGACAACGTCAGAGATATCGGGGAAAATCGCCTGAAACAGCTCGTTACACAGGTTCAATTCACCATCGGTGAACAGCGCGAACCCCTCTTCCATGGAAGACAGCGCTTTGACAAGGCTCTTGCGGGTCTGCTCCCGTTCGTATCTGGCGCTTTCAAGTTCGGTTGTAGCGCGTTCCAGATCGCGGCTCTGCTCCATTACCTGCTGCTGCAGTTCGATCGCCGACTGAAAGGCCAGGAACGCAGACGGGCCCATATCTTTCTGGCGGTTTGCGCGCCGCATCAATGCGTCAATGATTTTGGCTTGTTTAGAGACCTGTAGCTCTAGCGGATCCTCTGGATTTAGCATGGTTAGCTCAGATCCCGCTTCTCTGGCTCAAAGAAGGCGACACCCACAAAGGTCTGGTTCATATGTACGCCGGATTGCTGCTCTCCGTAGGTATTGAAACCAACCACCCGATGCGATTGCAAAACATCCGAGACCTGATTGCTCAGTTGTTTCTGTTCGATCTCCAGCTTACGCAGAATACAATCGAACCCAAGGATGAAATCCGGCGCTGTTCCGGCATTGTCCCGCACATCCAGACCGGCTTTGAGCGTTTCGATGATTTCCTTCCCACGCCCCAGTGTCATGATAAGGCCGTCATCAATCGCCGCGAGAAAAGACAGAGAATCCCCCTGCATCGGTTCGCGAATGGCGCGCACATAATAGTTCAGATTCTGTCTTAAAAGCAGAGGGTTTTCAGCAAATACCAGCGGTGAAAGATCTTCGGCGGCGCAGCCGACAAGACGTGCGTATTCCTGTGCTGCTGGGGCACCATTGATCTCATAGACCACACGTTCTTCCGGGTCGGCGTCAGTGATGATGATCTCGGTCCCAATCGGCAAGAAATGGTCGAATCCGATGCCCTGAAAACCAAGGTTGGTTTCGATCAACAGCAGGACAGCTGCATTGCTGTAGGCCTTGCCGCCATGAAAGACAAACGTCTCTTCATATTGCAGACCATCTCCGGCAGAGCCGCCAAATATTGGCAATCCGTCCAGAACGGTCTCCAGCGTTGAGACCAGCAAGTCTTCTTGCTTGGACAAGCCGTCCGTAAACACCAGCGCAAGCCTGTTCCACCCTGCCGTATGACGAAACCTCTCAGCCTGTCTCTGTGCGGTGACTGCAATCTCTGTCGAGTCCAGTGGCCTGAGTCCTTCGTACAAAATGGAGGAGCATCGAAAGTTGGACTTTGGGAATGCCAGCAGAAGAAGGGCGTCTGACTCGTACCCGGATTGCGTAATTTGCCCTGCAGTGGTGCAGCCAAAAACAGGAACCCCCGCCAGTTTTTGATTCAAGCTGAGCGACACGTCTGCCGGGTCAAGATTGCTGGGAATGAAGGCCAGGACGAAACACGACAAATGGCAATCGATTTCCGCGCAGGCTTCTTCAACAGCAGCCGCCGGGTCCAAGGCAACGGAACGGCCTATGGCAATAAAATTCGGTCCGTGCTCCAGATCCCGCATGGGTGCCCCCTAGTGTTGAAGAAAGGATTTAACCTCCGGCTCATGTCGCGACTGACGGGCTACAACCGAGTCGACCAGAACGGCGGCCTGGGTTCGGTTGCGCACCCCAAGACGGCGCAGCAAAGCGGTGATATGCGCCTTGACCGTTGCCTCGGCCAGCGACAGCTCATATGCGATCTGTTTGTTGGACTGGCCCACGCAAATCAGCTTGAGAATTTTGACCTGTTGAGGGGTCAGCGAGGAAAGCTCGGGACTGGATTGGTAAACTTCGCTTTCCGGTGGCTTCGTCTCTTCAATGCGGCTGTATTCGGTTGGCACATACTTGCGACCAGACAAAATCTCCTGAATCGCGAGCTTGAGCGTTTGCGCCGGAGTGTCTTTGGGCAGAAATCCCATCGCACCGTGATCCAGCAGAGATCGCACAAGCTCACCAGAAGCCAGCGACGATATCACCAGAACCGGTACCTTGGGACAGCGCTGCCGCAGCTGTTGAAAACCCGAGATACCTGTAACGTCGGGCAATTTGAGGTCGAACATGATCATATCAGGTTTGAAGCCTCCGGCAAGTATCTCGAAGGTCTGTTTGAGTGTATTGGCTTTTTCAATCCGGCAGTTCTCGAAACTCAGTTTCAATGCTGCTGCCAATGCATCGCTGAACAGCGGATGATCATCCACGATAAGCACCTTGGACACGTGATCCACAGGTTTAGTGCATCCCACGGTATGCATTTCGTCTCCTCCGATGGGAAAGGTACAGCATTTCCTGATCAGTTCAACACTTTCGTTTTCGCGCAGGCGAAAGATGCCATAAATAACAAAAGCTTGATAACTCTGCAGATCTAGTTTCGAAGGAATCTCGCAGCAAAAACCGTTAGATCAGGTGCGGTCGCTTTGGGGTCGAAAATCCGCCGATCCAATTCGCGTATTTGTTCGACACGCCTGGAAGATGGTCCGTCGCGGTGTAGAATCGCGACAGCAGCTTGCCGCAGCCCGCCGACGCTACCGGTTTTGGCACTACGCCGCAAATCACGAAGCAGTGGATCGAAAATGCCAAAACGCTGCAGCGCCTTTGACGCGGCCACTTTGTGACCGGACATGCCCAACGCCAAACCAGCCAGAAAAACGACACTGGCCAACGCGAACGCAGGCCATCCCAACAGTGTCACACGGGACGTCTGTGTGTCCGTTCTATCGACAGGCACTTCTTCGCTAACCGTGCCGTAGGCTATGCGCTGGGGCGAGATGGTGACCTCGTGAGTTTCCCGCGCCACGGTGTCAAAATAGCTAAACTGCAAGGGCTCAACGATGCCCGATGTTTCGTTGGAAGGGCGAATGGTCCACCGCCAGAACGCATAGGTTACGGGCCCCTCCGGGGTCAGTTCGACCAGGCGTTTCTCAGGATGAGCAAAGATCAGGGCCGAGGGCGACTTCAATTCAGGCATCGGTGGGATCATATCAGGCGTTGCACCCAAAGCCTCTAACCGGATAACGCGCAAGACACCCTCGCCGGGCGCGAGTTGATCCGGGGCGTTCGACCACTGGTCCGATATCTGCAATTTGCGCAGCGGAAACCACCAATCCTTGGTGGCCGGGGCTTCGGCTACTTTAATGGTCAACGGCTCCGATTGAATCTCGTGCTCGAACCAGTCGTCATTTTCGTCGGTCAGGGTCAGCCGGTGAATGAACGGACCAATTTCAAGCTCGCCCGCTTCGACAGGATAGACTGCCATGCGACGGGTAAACACTTTGTACTTCCGGCCATTGATCCGTTCCTCCGACCAACTATCCGGCCCCAGCTGCGCCCAGCTAAAGCCTTCGAAATCAGGTTGGATCAACTCTTCCCTCGTGATGTGCCGACGGTAAACACCCCGGATCGTCAAAAGCACCATCTCACGGGTGAAGGGCACAGCGGCGGTGTCGTCTACGCTTACCTCTATAGACACCTCCGATGGCAGCACTGTCTTTGACTGCGCCAGAACCTGAAGCGGGAAAGCAACGAGAAGGAACACCAGCCACCTCATTCCGGACTCTCCGGTGCCGGAGGCGAAAGGCCAAGCTTCACCCTGAGCTTATGTTCCTGCGCAATCCGGGCCGCCATGAACTCACCCGGAACATCCGACAGCTGATTGAGCCAGCGTTGGTCGGCCACCATGAACTTGTCGTCAAAGATGCGCCGCACACCCAATCGCCCGCGGCTGTCCAGTTCAGCCAGCCCCAGCATCGTGTTCGAGTTCGTGACCTCACTTCCAGTTCCGGCCGCGCGCGCATCGCCGCGCGCCACAAAACTGTCGGCCTTTGGTCCCGACTTGCGTTCGGGGAACAGGCCCAAAGCCTCAGGGTCGATCTGTTGCCCTGCATAATAAGCCGCAAGCACGTCGAAATTCGCCTGAGCGTCCGAGTTACCTTGACCGATGGCCTGATCATAGGCCTCCAGTGCGGCAGCCAGCCGACCATTCTGTGCCTCAGCATTCCCGAGATTGTAATGGTCCCCGGCGCTTTCGAACGCTTTTGCAGCTTTGTCGAATGTCCTGGCTCGATAGAGGGCAACGCCTTGCCAGTCTGGATCGGAGAACAGTTTTGCAGCCAGCGGATACAAACCAATTGCCAGAGCAACACGCCCAAAGGGGGCGGCCCCGCCCAACGCAAGGGCAAGGGCTATGCACGCAGCACCTGATATCGCAAGCCATCTCATGCCCGTTCTCTCCAGAACAGAAAAAGCAGGGGGAACAGTGCGAGAAACAGCAGATACCGCCCCAGATCTTGCCAGAACAGCACCGGATACTCTGCCCGCTCCAGCCGGGTTGCCGCCTCATCTGCCAACCACAGCGCCAGATCATCTGTCTTGTCTAAGGTGAAGACAGCGCCCCCACCAACACTCGCATGGGTCTGCATTTGCGCTGTCGGAGGTTGCAACGACACCAAGGACACGCGCGCCCCGCGCGCAGCAAGCGCGGTGACCTGTTGCAGCGAGGTTGATCCTAATCCTTTGCCGTCGGTGAATACCACGACGTCCCCGGCCAAGATGCCAGCCTCTTCTATCCGCTGAAGTGCCAAGGCCAATGCGCGTTCGGGTCGCGACCCTTTGTCGGGGACGGTTTCTCCGTCGATCAGCGAGAAGGTTTGCCCCAGTTGCCGGTGATCGATTGTCATATCTGTTGCGACATAGGCATCGCCCGCGAACACGATAATCCCACCGGGACGGGAACCAAGCGCGCTGACACCAAAGCGCCCCATGCTCAGCATTTGTGGCCAGCGGTCGTGCTCTGCCACGCTTTCTGAAGCATCAACAAGAAACAGCACGCCATCCAGATTGCGATAGGTTTGCGCATCACGCCGTTCGATGGCCGGGCCAGTCAGAGCAATCGCAATGATCCCCGTGGTCAACAGTAGGGCAACCGGTGTCAGCGGGAACGAACCACCTTCGATCCGGCCAATCGCCGCCATTGCTTTCATAAGCTGCGGATCGGTGATCTTGTCCCAGGCACCGAATCCCCCGGTGCGAGACAGAACCCACCAACCGAGCCCACAGATTACGAGCAAGGCGAGCCCCCAAAACGGCCGAAGCAGAGTGACATCCAGCGCGCTCATTGCGCTTGCCTCCACGCCGCGAACAAGGCGATTGCGGCAGCCAGCGCTGCGGGCCACGTCCAATACGCCCTATAAATTTCCGCCGTCAGGCCCGCGCTATCCGTCGCCTCCAATCGATCCAGCGCCTGTGTAACCTCAATCAGATCATCGGTGGTTTTGACTCGGAAGGCCTCGCCACCGGACACTTCGGCAATTGCGCGCAAGGTGGCAGCGTCGACCACTCCGCGCTCACCCACGTCAGCGCTTTCCAAGTCCTTGGGGCCAAGCGCAATAGTATGGACTCGCACCCCAATCTCAGCCGCCAATTCCGCCACACCGCGGGGGTTCGTGGCACCAGCGTTGTTCACCCCGTCCGACAACAGGATTACAACCCTCGACGCTGCTTGACTGTCCGCCAAACGTTTCAGGGCAAGGCCCAGACCGTCAGAGATGTTGGTGGCGCGGCCCGAGATACCGATTGTGGCCTCTTCGATCCGTCGCGCGACAGCCTCGGTGTCGAATGTAAAAGGCGTGGCGAAATAAGCCTCGGACCCGAACACGATCAACGCCACCCGGTCGCCAGCACGGCGTCGGGCAAATTCGGCCCCAACGCTTGTCACCGCCTCCAAACGGGTGATCTGGCGCCCTTCGAGGTGAAAATCATCCCGCACCATTGATCCCGAAAGATCCAGAACAATCGCAAGGTCTCGTCCGGAAACCTTCAAAGCGCTAACCGGCTGGAGTTCGCGCGGGCCGGACAAGGCAAAGACAATAAGCGCCCAGATGATCCATAAGACGAGCCGGTCAGTCAGACGCCGGTTTGCGGTGCCACTTTGCGGGCTGGCCGCCAGAAGCATCTTGCCGATGCGATCCGGAACCGGAAAGCCGCGTTCTAACACGGGCCGTGGTTTCAGCATGAACACAATCACCAGGGGCAGTGGCAACAGCAGCAAAACCCATGGATCAGCAAGCTCAAACACGACCCGCGACCTCATCCCGCAGGGTCTCCAGATCGGGGCCGCGTCCGGGTTGGTATAGATCACTGCGCAATTCAGCATATCGCGTCGGATTCTGATCCTGCAGCCTGTGCAACAAGGCAACCCTGCGCCGGTCCAAAGACCAGCCCGGCTGTTCAGTCGATTGATCGGATGCTGTCGCGGGGATGTTGGCGGCAGTCTTAACGCTCAGAAAACGCAAGAGGGCGACGCAACCAACAGAGGCCAGCGCCGCGATACCAAAAACAACCGCATATTCGGCCAGCACCCCACCTGCTGCCTCGGCGGGTAAATGGATGTCCCGTAGACTGGCCAGCATTGCAACCTCAGAGAGGGCTTTCTCACTCATGCCACGTATCCGACCGCGAAAGCCGACGAAATGCGGCGAGATGTATGTTCCACCGGATCGCTGGCATTCACGACTAGCGCAGGGTGCGTTGTGATCTTCTGATAGGTTAGCTCAATCAAAGGCTGTGCCTCGGTAAGATAAACGCGCTTTTGTTGCCCATCCGACAGGCGGATCGGATACCAGCCTCTTGGCATTTCATGCGTCTTGCTCTCGGTCACAAGAACCAAACGCGGATTTCGCCGATGATCAAGCCGGTCCAGCAGGTCGGAAAATCCGTCTCCCTGTTGATCAAAGCCTGACGCTATGATCACCTCGGACCCGGTGGGCGTTAGCCGTTCCACCCCGGCCAAAGCCTGTAGCAACGTCCAACCCTCATCCTTGCCGTTTTGTAAGGCGGTCAGACTGCGGGCATGGGCCTGAACCAGACCACCAATCACATCCAGCATTCCGCGTGTTTTGCCGCGCGGCGGAACAATGACGGAGGTGTCGGTCGTAATCGCCAGCAGACCCACGCGCCCGCCGCTCTCAACCATGTGCCACCCGATCAAAGCCAAAGCCTCGGCTGCGGCAACCGAGAGAAACGCCCGCTGCAGGCCCCAGAACATCGGCGTCCGGAAATCGGCCACCAATAGGGCGACCCGATCCCGTTCCTCCTGAAACTGACGGACATGCAGACGCCCGGTACGGGCGGTGGTTCCGCGATCCAAATGACGAATATCATCGCCCGCCACATATTCGCGCACATCCACAACCTCGACTCCCTGTCCACGCTTTCGGGTCAGAAAGCCTCCGGGCAAGGCCGCCATTGATGGATTTTCGTGATCAGCCAATGCAATGTGCCGCAAAGCGATCAGGGCATCTGTTGTAAGGCTTACGCCCGCATGTCCCAGTGCATCGGTCACAGCGGCTGTACCGCATTCAGAATATCGGAAACCAGTTCGCGCGGCTTTTTCCCATCCGCAACGGCCCTCCAAGTCAGCACCATGCGGTGGGCCAGCGCATCCGGTGCAACGGCGGCCACGTCCTCGGGCAGGGCAAAATCGCGGCCGCGCAAATAGGCGCGCGCACGAGAGGCCGAAGCCAATGCCAATGACCCCCGGGGTGAGACGGCATGTTCCACATGTTCAGCAAACGGGCCTTCACGCGTCGCGGTCACAAGCCGCACGATATAGTCACGCAACTCTGGGGCCACGTGAACCGCCTGCGCCTCGGTGCGGGCTGCCTTCAACTCGTCCAGTGTCATCTGCTGCACCGCGGGCGGGCCGTCCTGCGTTTCAGCGATGACCAGATCAAGTATCTGACGCTCGGTTTCCAGGTCCGGCAGAGTCAGAACGACATGCAGCAGGAACCTGTCCAGCTGCGCCTCAGGCAAGGGAAAGGTTCCATCATGCTCAATCGGATTCTGCGTCGCGATGACCAGAAAGGGATCCGGCAGAGCGTGCGTTTCATTGCCAACCGTAACCTGATGCTCTGCCATGGATTCCAATAGAGCAGACTGCACCTTGGGTGGCGCGCGATTGATCTCATCAACCAGAACCAGAGTGTGAAACACAGGCCCTGGAACAAACTCAAAGCGGCCTTCTTGAGGCTGGTATACAGGCGTTCCGGTCACGTCAGACGGCATCAGGTCCGGGGTACACTGGATACGGGCAAAACTGCCCTCGACTGCATTCGACAGCCATTTAACCGCTCGTGTCTTGGCCAGCCCCGGCGGTCCTTCAACAAGAAGATGGCCACCTTCCAGCAAAGCAATCAGAAGGGATTCCACCAGATGCGCGTGGCCGACAAGCCCCTGCGACAAGTACCCGGACAATCCCGCAATCGGGCGCGGCGGGTCTTCAGGTCTTGTGTCCATATGTCCTCCGATCGACCCCGAGGGCGCAATACCTGCGTGCAGGCTAACCGGAGTCACCCCTTCAGCAAAACACACCAGATGGTATTACCTGGACACACGGACCAATGTTGTGCAGCCTTCGTCAAACAGGGCCGCAAACTGCGGATCAGCCAGCGTTTCATCCGTCTGCGCCCAGAGGCGATCATATTGGCTGTCAATGTAATCTATAAAGCCCGGGTCAATGGTCTGATCAACCGGGGATTGTGCGACCGCATGCATCATGAAGATGTCAAACGCACACAGACCGCTTGGGTTCGAATTCAACAGCGCGCGCATGAAGTCGTGAGAACTCCATGGCAAGCGCTGCAAGTTCACCGGCGTCTCCTGCAGTTTGGACAAGAACCCTGCAGACTTGTCATACAGCAGGATATCCATGCCAAATGTGAAGGATTGAAACAGCTCTTCTAACAGGATCGATTTGTGAAAGTCTATCTCAAGCTTGCCCGGCCGGTCATGGGCGGGCTGCTTGACCACAATATGAGTCCCCTGCCCCCGGTGGCCAAAGAAGGTCTGTGCCATTGCCGGAGACGTCACCATATATGTACGTCCCGCAGGCAACCCAAGCTGATGCAATTCGCTGAGCCAGTCAATATCCGCGGACAAATCCTGGTTGGGCGGGTACCCCGAATACAGCCGCAAAACCACGGTCCGGCCGGTTCCGCAGTTCTGCGCAGAAGGACCAGCATAGCGCATGGGTGTCGGGTGCCCAAAGCTGTGTTTCAACAACTCTCTGAAGGCATTCAAAACCACCAAAGTCTGCGGATGTGGCCTTTCGCCGACCAGGCACAGGGCTGCCCCCACCAGATCACGCCCGTTAATGTGAACGGGGATTGCCATGTCGCGCCCCAGCATGGTCGAGCGCAACTCGTACCCCCACCCCTGCCGGGCAAGTTCCATATAGTCGCGCTTTTCCGCATGAAGCGCGCCTGCAAACGCGATTATCGCTGCTATCTGTAAAAATAGATAACGCATGCAACCCCTCTTAAGGTGAAGCACATCGTATCTGGAATACGCGCACGGTCCAAGAGCGGCGGCAATGTTCAATCGAACTCAAGCACTCCGGTCACCCGGCGCCATGTCAAGCACAACCACATCTGCTTTTTGACCCTATTTTCTATGCACACCGCTGCATGGTCGATAGGTTCTGGGCAAACTGGCAAGCGCTTAATCCTGATGCTGAAATACCGAAAGAAGTATTGGATATAGAACTGTCGCCGTTTCCGCTTACGGTTGCCGATGTACTCGAAATTGAGGAATTGGGCTACGCGCCCC